>NZ_CAHJXA010000018.1 GCF_903644135.1 Sphingomonas bacterium
GGCGCGGCCGGCCGGGCGGCGACGACGCTCTTGCACACCGCCTTGTTGGCGTTCCCAGCCTTCGAGCAGTCGTAGTTGCGGGCTGTGGTCGTCTTGCTCACCGTCGCGGCGACCGGCGCAGCTGGAGTGGCGGGCTTGGCCGCGGCGGCCGTCTTGCATACCGCTTTGTTGGCGTTGCCGGCCTTGGTGCAGTCGTAGGTCCGAACGGTCTTGGTGGCGGCCTGACCGTGAGCAACGCCAGACACGAGCAGCGCGGCGCCGGCGATGACCGGAGCTAGTCGAACGATACGCATGATGATCCTCCCTCTGATCAGTGGATCGTGCTCGCTCGCCGATCGTGAGTCCATCCCGGGTCCGCCCTATACGGCCTCGCGGTCGATCGACCGGGTGCCGTGTAATCGGTCCATCTCGAGCATCATCACGTCGTCGCGGGTAATCAGCATGTCGACGAACTCGTGGTCTCGCCGCACGTCGTCACGGCCATAGCGGTAGTTGCCAATGGTGGGACTGGCGAGCAACGTATCGGTGCCGCGGACCAGCGCGGTGATCAGGAACGGTTCGTCGCCGTCGAGCGCCGCGATCACCGGACTGTCGTCGTCGAGTAGATGAACCACCGTCCAGGCCAGCCCGAGCATCGGGTTGCGGTTGCGCACCAGCTCGAGCTCGGCGAGCCGGCGATAGATGCTGCCGTCCTCATGACGCCGGGTCTCCAACCACGATATCTGTGCGTCGGCGTCGGCGAGCGGCCGCGAGCGGATCGAGACGACCCGAAGCATCAGCGCTCGCTGCCCCTCATACTGGCCGATCACCATCGAGTTGCTGAACGCGAGGCCGACCCGGGGCCGCGCGAACCGCGCGAAGATCAGACCGGTAATCGTCGCCGAGAAGAACAGCCCGAGCAGGATCTCGATCGCCGCGATCGCGTGCGCAATGTGCGTGGCAGGATACATGAACCCGTAGCCGACCGTGCCCAGCGTATCGATCGAGAAGAACACGCCGTCGATCAGCGATCCTGGCCGCGCGTTGGCGATCGCGCCGGGCATCGCGGTATAGACCAGCCCGAACCCAAGGTTGATGATCGCGAACGCCAGGCAGACGAACCCGACGAACGCCGCCCAGCCCATCTCCATGATGCTGTAGTAGAGGTCAGCGAACGGTGACGGCACGCCGTTGCGCACCGTACGCACCGATCCGAAGTCGTAGCTTTGCGAACGCCGGCCTAGCATGGACCGCGCTATCGCGGTTCTGGGCGTCCTGGACAACGGTGAGCGAACGGCACTCGCCCGCTCATCCCCCTTGCCGCGCCAAGCTCATCACCCAGCGTGTGATCGCGAGAACCACAGGGAACACGATGATGCCGCCGAGCAGCCAGGGTTCGAGCCGCAGCAGCGCCCGCCGTACCGGTCCTGGGTCACTGGGCATTGCGGACCTTTGCCTGAATGATCTGATCGACACAGGCCGCGATCTGCTTCAGCCGAGCGATGCCCTGCTCGTCGCCGAGCAGCGCGACGACCCCGATCCGCTCGGCGATCCGCAACGGCGCGTCGACGCCCCATTGCTTCTCGAACGCCAGCGCTTCCGCCCAACGCCTTTGCTGCTCGTCTTGTGGACTGGTCATGCCACCGCCAGTAGCTGCGAAGGATAGGCGCAGGTCAACGCCAGCGCGTCCTCGACCGGCGCCGTCAGCCAGCGGTCGTAATCCTCGTCATGAAGGATGACCGGGATCGCCTTGGGATGCACCGCCCCGACCACGTGTGCGGCGGCGTCGCCGTCATAGCCGCAGGTGAGGAACGCGAACGCGGGGCCGGTATCGGTCGGCCGCCAGACCCCGGCGAACGTAAAGATTGGCCGCGACGGCACCGTGAACCAGTGCGGGCGCTTCTTGCCGGTCATGGGATCGGGCTCGACCGACCATTCCTGGAACGCGGTCACCGGTACCAGGCAGCGCCGCCCGGGGTTGGCCAGCGCCGATCGCCAGAACGGCGAGGCGTAGTTGCGCACGTTTACCACCGGCGCCTTCACCCCTTGAGGCGGCGGGAACCCCCAGCGCATGCCGTGTAGCTCGCGAGTGCCGTTCGCGGTCGCCGTGATCACCACTCCGGGCCGCCCTGGCGAGACATAGTCTTTGGCCATGTCCTCGCGCCACGCGTCCTGAGCGTTGTAATAAGCGAGCAGCTCCCAGCGGGCGACCTGTAGGTTATATAAGTTGCACACGGCGGCCAGATCATCACGATCGATGGCGCGAGACAACCCGGTTCCGACGACCCGTGAAAGAGCCGCTCCGGCGGCTCTAGTCGGCCGACTGCATGACGGTGGGCCACCTTGCGTCGGCGTGATGTAGATGGCAGCCAATGCCAATGGTCGACGAAGACGACGGCTCGCGATGTCAGCCGCCGCCAAAAATGCGTCTCCGAGGTTTCGCGGTAGCAGTCGTTCTCTCACTGCCTTTATGGGCGGGGATCGCGAAGCTCGCTGGCTTGTGGTGAGGCATCGCGATCGATAGCGCGCGACGATGCGCTTCCAGGTCTGCTCATCGGGATAGGGCGGCTGATCGGCATCGGGTCGATCGCGGGTGATCTCGGCGTTGGGACGAACCTTCTTGCCGCCGGCGACCTCGCACGCGGCGCAGTATAGCCGCCGCCAGGCGCTGGGCAGCGCGTCGTCCCAGCCGCGCCGTTCGAACAGCCACCATAGCGCCACGGCGTCGTAGCGCCGAACATGGGCGCAGCGTGGACAGGTCAGGGTGATCGTCCGGCGATAGAGCCCACAATGCTGAAGACAGCCCAGCCGTCGGTCGAGATGGGTTCGGTCGTCGACGCGGCCGCTACTCGCGCCTGGTCCGATACTAGCGGCTGGCATTGATGACCGGCACTTCGGCGAGCCGTGTCGTCCAGGCCGGCGACATGCTGTCCGCGCGGGCTCGCCAGTCGCGCTTGAACCCCTGGCTGCCCGGCACCATCGTGAACTTGCCATAGCGACCGTTGACCGCGTCGATCGCGGTCATCAGCCGCTCACGCCTGTCACCATCGCCCTCAAACAGCGTTCGCGGTCGCAGCTCGGCAGCGACCAGATCGTCGAGCATGATCCCCGCCTTGGTAGAGGCATGGCCGTCGCGCCACGCCGTCTCGACCCCGCGCCGGGCGGCGGCGATCAGCTCGAACGAGTCGGCGGTCATCGGATACAGCGAGATCCGGCGGCTGGCCTGGTATTGCGGCAGGTCGCGGCGATGCTTGTTTGTGTGAAAGAACACGGTGAGCTGCCCCGCCACCAGCCCGTGGCTGCGCAACTTCTCACCCCCGCGCATGGCATACTGGCTGACCGCGCCCATCAGCGTGTCGAGGTCGTTCACCGGCGTTCCGAACGAGCGGGTCACCGCCATCCCGCGCCGTTGCGGCTCGACCGCCTCGACCGCGGCGGCGGCAACGCCCTGAAGCTCGGCGACCAGTCGCTCCAGCACGACCGTACCGAGCCCACGCGCCTGCTTCATCTGGAGGTCGCGCAGCTGGCCTGCGGTGGCGACTCCGAGCGCGGCGAGCTTCGCGGCGGTCGCGCGGCCGATCCCCCAGACGTCGCCGACCGGGAACCGGTCGAGCACGAACGCGCGGATGACTGGATCGCGTAGGTCGGCGACCCCATCAAACAGCGGGTTTTTCTTGGCGGCGGCGTTCGCAAGCTTGGCCAGCGTCTTGGTCGGGCCGATGCCGACACAGGTCGGGATAGTGGTCCAGCGGCGGACCTGGTCGCGCATTCCGTTGACGTGGGCGGTAAGGTCGCGAGTCTCGAACGGGGTCAGGTCGACGAAGCATTCGTCGATGCTGTAGATCTCGATCTCGCTTGCGAACGCGTCGACCGCCGCCAGCACCCGGCGCTGCATGTCGCCGTAGAGGGTGTAGTTGCTGCTGAGCACCCGGACGCCGTGCCTGGTCAGCCGGTCGCGGATCAGGTGGACGGGATCGCCCATCTTGACCCCCAGCACCTTGGCTTCCTGCGAGCGGGCAATGGCGCAGCCGTCATTGTTGCTGGCGACGATCACCGGCACACCGACCAGGCTGGCGTCGAACGCGCGCTCGCAGCTCACGTAATAGTTGTTGCAGTCGATCAGCCCGATCGCGGTCATCGTGGTCTGCCGCTCACTGGCGATAGCGGCGAGCGAGCGCGACCACCACGCCCCAGACCTCGACATGCTCGTCGACGATGATCGCCGGGAACCCGTCAGCCTCAGGCACCAGCCACAGGCGATCGCCGCGCTTGCGCAGCCGCTTCATCGTCCGCTCGCCTTGGACCAGCGCCACGACGATATCGCCATGGCGCGCCTCGACCGCTCGGCTGACGACCACCAGGTCGCCGTCGGTGACGCCGGCGCCGCCCATCGAGTGGCCCGATACCCGCATGACGTAGCTCGCGGCGGGGTGATCGATCAGCCAGGCGGCAAGATCGATCGGCTCTTCCATGTCGTCCTGGGCTGGCGACGGGAACCCGGCGGGGGTCGAGCAGAGCAGCAGCCGCGCTTCGCGCGGTATCAGCGTGAATGGTATTCCCGGAGGCTCTGAGTCGGCGGCATGGCCGCTTGCGTAGAACAGAACAGGAACGGTTAGCAACGGATGCCGATACCGGCTGGCGTCAGATCGGGGCGGCCCCTGTAGACCTTGCTTTCGATAGCGACCGGTTGGCGCCATCGTCGGCCAACACGGCTTTGCGGAAGTGACCCGCGGCATAGGCCGGCTGCTTGCCGATGAACGTCAGCGTAAAGCCTATCTCCGGCCCGGTTCTCGCTGATGCCATGGAATAAGCCGCTGAACATGAGCCGATCGCCAAGGCGCGGATGATCGCGGTGTGGGATCCGCCACGCGTCGTTGACGCACCAGGCCACGTCGCCCAGCCGCCAGTCGACCGACGCCGGGCCAACGCGACGCGGCTAACGGGCGCGGCGGAAGGGCCAGATCAACCTCGTCGCTCCTCTTTGACGCGTGTCCATCAGACTAGTGGCGACGTCTCCGCGCGCCAAACAGCATGAACCATTCGACTTGTGCTGCGACCAGAGCGACAGCGCTGGTGCTAGCCGCGACCGACGAGTCGCGGCGGCGGGCCCCGGGCGCGATGATCGCCGGGGCTGTGGCTGGTGGGGGCGGCGCTGGTGCCGCGCCCGACGGAGACCCGCATCATGATCAAGCTCAGCGATACCCAGGCCATCCTGCTCTCGACCGCCGCCCAGCGTGCCGACGGCAGCCTCCTGCCCCTGCCCGCCAACCTCAAGCCCGGCGGCGGCGCGACCAAGGCGATGGGGGTGCTGATTACCCATGGCTATGCCGAGGAACGCGACACCGAGGACGCAGGCGCGGTACGCCGGGTCGAGGATGATCGCCGGATTGGCCTGTTCATCACCGCTGCCGGCGCGGCGGCCATTGGCGTGGCGTTGCCCGGCGGCGATGAGGCTCGCAACAAGGCCGCCAAGGTCGAGACTCCCTCCCCCGCCGTCCTCCTCGCCGCCGCCACCGGCAAGGCGCCCGCTAAGACCAGCCTCGTGCTCGACCTGATGCGCCGGCCGGTGGGCGCCACGCTCGCCGAGCTGATCGCGGTGACCGGCTGGCTGCCGCACACGACGCGGGCGGCGCTGACCGGCCTGCGCAAGAAGGGCCACGAGATCACCCGCGGCAGGCGCGAGGGGGTGACCTTCTACGTCGCGGTTGCGAAGTGACCGCGCTCGACCAAAGGCTGGCGGCGCTGCCGGGGATGTCCCCGGCAGGCTTGCGCGAAGCCTGGGCGCGGACGACCGCCACGCCGGTGCCGCGCGTCTCGCCCAACCTGCTGCGGCTGGCGCTCGCCTGGGAGATCCAGGCGGGCGCGCTTGGTGGGCTGCCCCGCGCCACCACCGCCGCACTCGATCAGCTCGAGCGCGGCGCGACCACCACCCGCGCCCCCGCCGCCGGCATGCGGCTGGTGCGCGAGTGGGGCGGCAAGGTGCATGTGGTGATGATCGGCGAGGATCGTATGATCCGCTGGGATGACAGGGAGTGGAAGAGCCTGAGCGAGGTCGCCCGCGCGATCACCGGCACGCGCTGGTCGGGACCGGCGTTCTTCGGGCTGAAGCGGAAGCTCGCGGCATGAGCGGCGGTAAGATGGTTCCCGCTCAGCGGGTCCGGTGCGCGATCTATACCCGCAAGTCGTCGGACGAGGGGTTGGAGCAGGCGTTCAACTCGCTGGACGCGCAGCGCGAGGCGTGTGCGGCGTACATCCTGTCGCAGGCGAGCGAGGGCTGGTCGGCGCTGCCCGAGGTGTACGACGATGGCGGCCTGTCCGGCGGCACGCTGGCCCGCCCTGCCCTCCAGCGGCTGCTCGGCGAGGTCGCGGCCGGCCGCGTCGACATCATCGTAGTCTACAAGGTCGACCGGCTCACCCGCTCGCTGTTCGACTTCGCCAAGCTGGTCGAGACGTTTGACAAGAGCGGTACCAGCTTCGTGTCGGTCACCCAGTCGTTCAACACCATCACCAGCATGGGACGGCTCACCCTCAACATGCTCCTGTCGTTCGCGCAGTTCGAGCGCGAGGTCACCGCCGAGCGTATCCGCGACAAGATCGCCGCTTCCAAAGCCAGGGGCATGTGGATGGGCGGTACTCCGCCGCTGGGCTATGCGCCCGATGGCCGCACCCTCGCACCCGTCGAGGAGCATGCCGCGCTCGTCCGGCACATCGTTGAGCGCTATCTCGCGCTCGGCAACGTCACCGTGCTCAAGCGCGAACTTGACGAGCAGGGCATCACCCTCCCCTTGCGCGAACGGAGCAACGGCAATGGCAGGATCGGCGGCGGCCAGTTCGCGCGCGGCCAGCTTTACAAGATCCTCTCCAACCCGATCTACACTGGCCGCATCGCGCATGGCGCCAAAACCCATCAGGGGCTGCACCCGGCGATTGTCGACCTCGACCGCTGGGAGTTGGTCCAGGCCAGGCTCGCCGGCAATCGGCAAGGCACCCGTACCCGCGTACGGGCGGCGAGCCCGAGCCTGTTCGCGGGCAAGCTGGTCGACCCCGCCGGGGAGCCGCTGATCGCGACCCATGCCAACAAGGGCGCCACTCGCTACCGCTATTACGTCAGTCGTGGCCTTCTAGACGGCGCCGCATCCGAAGGCAGCCGCATCCCCGCGCTCGAACTAGAGCGCGCGGTGTGCGAGCGGGTCGCCGAAGCGTTCGACGATCCGATCGCGCTTGCCGCGACCATCGGCGCGGAGCTGACCCCGGCCAGCCTGGGCGCGCTGGTCGCCACAGCTGCCGCCGTCGCCGGGCGCCTCCGGCAGCGCGATCGGCTTCTCGTGCAGCCACTGGTCCAGCGCATCACGCTGATGCCGCATCGGATCGAGGTCGAGTGTTCGAGCGATACTGTCGCCGAAGCGCTCGGAGTAACGCTCGCGCCGGACGTGACGCCAGCGATCACCGTGGCGGCGGAGGTGACCCTCACCCGCACCGGCAAAGCGCTGAGGCTGGTCCAGGACAACGGCGCCGCGATCGGCGGCGGCGAGACCAACGCCGCCGCCGTCCGGCTGCTGATCAAGGCACGCCGCTGGTGGCGCACGCTACGGATCGGCGAACTCACGATCACCGAACTGGCCGCGACCGAGAAGGTCAGCCCTGCCTATCTCACCCGCGTGCTGCGGCTGGCGTTCCTGTCGCCGGAGGCAACCGAGGCGGTGATCAAGGGCAGGCTTCGCGCTAGCGTCGATGTTGGCTCGCTCACCCTCGCCGGTCCCCTCCCCGCCTGCTGGCGCGAACAGGCTCTAAGGTTGATGCCAGCTCGGTCCGTCGACCGCTACGCCGCCCGCGAGGGCCGCGAGACCCGCGACGTCTCGGCCTGTTGAACGAGCGCGCGGACCTGCTTCATCATGACGACGGCACTTAGACGATACTCGTACCAGTTCTCGATACCGTCACGGTGTACCCACCGGATGCGGAACGCCTCGTAGGCTGAGCGTAGTTCAACGCAGCCGCCAACCAGCAGGTCGGCGTGGTCCGGTACCAGGCTTCCGGCATCATGCAGCTGATGGACGTGATGGCAATAGGCGTCCATCGCTTGCACCATCTCTTCGCGAAGGTGAGCGAGGCCGATCAAATCCGCGTCGGCCCTCGCGCTGGTCATGAGCGGCAGCGCCGTGCCGACGATCTCCAGCATGCGCCGATGAAGACGGGCGGTGATGTCGAGGTGATGGACCATCACTCCAGCTAGCCGAGCGGCGGTTTAGGAAGGGTTTGCGCGCACCCGCCTCCGGGGGACACACCGACGATCTGAAGCCAGCAAGATGCGCGAGACCGTCGCTTGGGCCAGCGGCGACGGCCGTAAGTCACCTGCTGCGCGCTAAAGCCGAAGACGACCGACAAAGCGCACATTCTACTTGTCACCGGCGCGAACCGGAGCAATCACACCGGCGCCCCTCGTGAAAGTCGGGGGGCGGGGCGTCGAAACCTCAGCATACAAACTCGGTCCAGCTTCAAGCTAGGCCGGGTGGCATGCGCGCATGTCCAGCCGGCTCGCCGGTAAAGGCGCATGCGCCTGCGTGTATGCCAGGTTTCGAACATCCGGCTTCGGGCCGTCGCTCCGAGAGGACATAGGTGCGACGAGTAAGCCGAGATCACGGCAGCGGCGCGCCCAAACGGGGTGAAGCGCGATGCTGGTGCTGCTGAACGACGACGCTGATCCACAGCTGATCACCCGCGTGCCGCAGGGCAACGCGCGCCGCGAACACGCGCTGCGCGATCTCATCCACGACAACCCGGCCATCCTGCCGGTCCATGATCTCGACCCGAGCTTCGGCCGCCTGTTTACGGTGGCGAAGGAGCTCAACATCCCCGGGGTCGGGTTCGTCGACGTGCTGCTCGCCGACGAACGAGGCCGCCTGGTGGTGGTCGAGTGCAAGCTCTGGCGTAACCCGCAGGCACGGCGCGAGGTGGTTGGCCAGATCCTCGACTATGCCCGTGAGCTGAGCCGCTATGCCTATGACGATCTCCAGCGGCAGGTCTCGATCGCGACGAAGCGGCAAGGCAACGTCCTGTACGCGCTCGCTCACTCGGCCGGCAGCGACCTGGACGAGGCCAGCTTCGTCGACCGGGTAAGCCGCGACCTCGCCGCCGGCCGGTTCCTGCTGCTGATTGTCGGCGACGGCATCACCGAGGGCACGCGGCGCATCGGCGAGTATCTTCAGGGCCAGCCGGGGCTGGCGTTCGGGTTCGGGCTGATCGAGATGGTAGAGTATCGGTACGGCGAGCTCGGCGCCGAACGGGTCATCGTCCAGCCGAGGGTGCTGGCGCAGACCGTGGTGATCGAACGCCATGTGATCCGCAGCGAGGTGCCAGGGACGGTCATCGATCCGGTAGTGAGCGAGCACGAGCGGCCGTTACGGTCGACGGTATCGCCGGGATCCGGCGGCGGGAGCAGCAACGCAGCTTCCGAGGCCTCGCAGGCCTGGAGCCGGTTCGTCGAGCGATTTGTCGCCGAGACCCGGTTCGACGATCCCGGGCAGCCGCCGCCCCGGCGCGGCGGCAATGGGTGGATCAGGGTGCCGCTGCCCGGCCGGCTGTACGTCAACGTCTATCGCAGCCTCGCTTCGCAGGCGATCGGCGTGCAGGTGAGGTTCCCGGGCGCGGAAGGGATCGACCTCTACCGCGAACTCCTCGCCGACCGCGACGGCCTCGACGCAGAGTTCGCGGCGGCCGCCCTCCCCGCCCCCGAGTGGATCGTCGGCGACGTTCCCGAGCTACTGCTTACCTGCCCGTCGTCCTCGCCATGGGACGAGGCTCGCGAAGCGGAGCAGATGGGGTGGCTCAGCGGCGCCGCGAACCAGATGGTCAATAGCCTGCGACCGCGGCTGCAAGGTAGCGCGAGGGAGCTGGCAGCGTGAGCCGGGCGACGCAATCCGCGCTCATGGTCGCGGCGCTGCTCACCGCCGCGGCAACGGCAGCAGCCGACAAGCCAAAATACGATCATGTCTATGGGCCAGAGCCGTCATGGGCCGAGTTCCGCAGGCTCGGCGAGGCAGCGATCATCGCGCGCCTGATCGATCCGGAGTCGGCGCGGATCACCTGGTTGAGTGGCATCCACAAGGGCGGCATCAAGCCCGTCTTCTCTACTTACTTCGACGGCTACGTCGCCTGCGGCAGCGTGAATGCCAGGAACCGCATGGGCGGCTACACCGGCGCCAGAGTGTTTGTCGTCGTCATCGATTATGGGCGGGCACTGCTCGCCGACATCGATCACGGCTCGAGCCGCGTCTATGATGAGACCTGCGCCAGAGCGCTCAACACCGGCCTCTTCCCGCCGGTGCCGGACGCTGACCTGAGCCGTCTGGTAGCTAACCCGGCAACGGCCGCACCAGCAGCAGACGCCGCCCCCCTCGCTAACGCCGCAGGGCTTGCGGTCCGCGCGATGCCCGAAGGTGCCTATGTTGCCGCGGTAACACCAGGCTCGCGAGCCCAGCTCGCCGGGCTGAAGCCCGGCATGGTCATCACCAGCGTCAACGCCATCCCGCTCGCCGGCATGGGCGAGGCGATGCGCAAAGTGGTCGATGCCGCTAGCGGCGCTGTGACCCTGACGCTGATCGGCGGCATCACGATCAAGCTAGGAGGCAGCACATGATCCATAGACGGCTTCTCTTTACGGCACTGGCAGCGATGCTGGCCTGCTCACCCGCCAGCGCCAAGGACGACTATGTCTATGGCCCCGCTCCCGACTGGGCGCGCTACAGGCAGCTCGGCGAAGCCGCGGTGCGCGCCGCGCTCCCCGATCAGGCGAGCTGGGAGGTGGGGTGGCCGAACGGCTATGTGAAGCGCGGCTGGATCCAGCATGGCCATGTCTATGGCTACGCCACCTGCGGCGTGTTGCACGCGATCAAGCCGGTCACCGGCTACGACCCACTGACCGACTTCGTGATCGTCATCGACCATGACGCGGTCAAAACGCTCGACATCAGCAACCGCAGTAATGGCAAGGTGGCGATCATCTGTAGGTCGGTGGTGCAGCAGGGGCAGATGCCGCCGGCCAGCATGATGGCTGCGCCAGCGCCAGCGCCGACCGCGCTGGTGGTCGGGTTACTGGGGCTGGAGATACGGGCGGCGCCGGAAGGCGCCTATATCGTATCGGTCGCGAGCGGGTCCGCGGCGGCACGGGCGGGGCTTGTGCCCGGTACCGTCCTCACCCGCGCCAACGGCATCTCGCTAGTCGGCATGGGCGCGGCGATGGCTACCGTGCTCGGTGCCGATACGCCTGCCCTAACCCTCGACACTGCCACAGGCGGCCACTTCGATATCAAGCGTTAGCGTTGCCGTCCGCGTCAGGCGCCCGTGTTAGCCGGTCGAGCACGACCAGCATCGCCTCGGTGTCCCGCGCGCAATAGGCGAGCAGCCCCTGACGCAATGCTTCGCGGCGATCATCGCTGGTCGCGGGGTCGATCGCTTCCAGATAACCGGCCTGCGCGTCGGTGCCGGACTTCACCTCGGTCAGTTCGTCATAGCCCGGCGTCCCCAGGGTCGGCAGCACCGCCTTGATCGACCAGCTGCCGTGCATGTCGCGATGATAGTAATGGCGGCGCGCGACCGGCAGCAGATCGACCAGCCGGTCGGCGAGGCTGGTGAGCGATGCGGCGAGATCGGGGAACAGCCTTGCGAGCCCGATCAGGCAGGTGCGCTCGAACGGCGCGTTCCAGGCGATCACCGCGCCGGTCGCCGGCAGGGTGATTAGCGCCTCGGCGCAGAGCCGTCGCGGATCGATCCCGTTGATCGACAGGAACTCGTGGTGCGCGATGCTGCCGTCCGCAGCCGCGACGTGTGCCGACCATTGGAACGGCACCTGCTCGAACGGCTTCGTTCCCAGCCAGCGGGGGATGGCGAACTGTATGGTCTCGAAGTCGAGATAGGTGCGCGGGTAGGCCCAGTCGTCGGTCTCTGCGACGATCGCCTCGGCGTCGTGGAAGGGAACGCCGCTGACCGTCGCTGCGTGAACGCGCGACAGCTTTGCGCTGGTCATGGCCTCGGCTGGTGCGAGCGTGAGATCGCTGATGCCGCCGGCGATCAGCTTTGCCGCCAGCTTCTTACCAGCGGTGTCGGGCAGCAGCGACACTGGCCACATCGGTGCGGCCGGCATCCCGCGCCCGCACCAGCTCTTGAACGAGCAGGCGAACGGCGTGTCGCAATGCGCGCCGATCTCTCGAGCTGGCTCGTCGCTAGCGAGCACCGCGCGTGCCGCTGCGACAATGACACCGCGGCCGGCGATCACCGGCTCGAGGTCGGCACCGATGAAGCTGTCGGCGAACAAGCCGGCATAATCACCAGCCCGGGACAGCACGAACGAGCGGTCGATGTGGCGGATCGATGCTCGCGCCACGTTCACCCCTGCCCCGCGCATCACCCATAGCTGAGTGGCGAGATCGCCGCGGTGGTACTCTTTCATCCCCGTCGTGTTCTTGACCTCGGCAACATGCCAGCCGCTCGCCGTCGGCAACATTAGATCGACCCGGACCAGCACGCCTTCGTGCGCGAACGTCGCCTCGAACAACGGCCGATCGGTCGATGCCAACAGCCGGGCGGTCTCGTCTATCGCTGCACCAAGCCCGCGCGCATCGTCGATCATGAAGCCGCCGGGGTGAAGACGACAGGCCAGCTCACCCACCCGGTGCCCATCGGCAAACGCCGAACGGGTCGAGGCAGCCACCACGGCTGCCTCCGGCCGATGCACCGACAGCCACAGCCGCCGCGGGCACTGCTCGAACAGCGTGATCCGAGACTTGGACAGGCCGTGGCGCTTGGTCATCGTGTTGCGGTGGACGTTTCGATGCGAAGACATGACACAGGAAGCCGGGTGTACGGAGCGAAGTCCATAGCCAGCGTCCGCGCGAAGGCAGTCAATGTATCCAGCTAGGAAGCGGCGGCAACGGCGGACGCTTGCGGTTGCGCAGTACCGCCACCGGCCGGCCGTCCGGCATGAACTCGCGATCGGCGAACTGCCAATGGTTCATCGTCCATTCGAGCATCTGGGTCATGCTGTCGACGAGGTCGTCGTGCCGGCCGTGCGGGAACGCCCGTAGCTCTCCCAGCATATTGTCGAGCCCGTCGAGTTTAGCGGGGAGGAACATCCGACCCTCTTCGATCTGGCCAGTCTGCGCGACCAGCCGTTCGACCTTGCCGAGCCTCGGCGATATCTCGATGAGTCGAACCGGACCGTTCTTGCGGAAGTCCTGGATCAGGCCGGTGCCATTGTTGGATTTCTCCATCAACACGCGATCCGGCCTGAACCGGCTGTGCAAGGCGATCACCGCCTTTTTCAAATCGGGGTATTCGACCCGAGCGCGGTAGATATGGATCAGGAATAGCCGACCGGCGAGGTAGCCCCAGGTGGTGCCGACCGACCAGTCCGCCGTGATCGATACCCCGACCGCAGTATCCCAGCTTTGAAAGACCTTCTCGAACCGATCGCGAGGGATCTCCATTTCGAACCGTCTAAAGTGGTCGAGACGAACGAGGTTGCCTTCCAGCGCGACCGGGTTCTGGAGATACTGCGCCGAGTAGATCTGTGCCCCGGACTCGATCCGCTTCTCCTCGAGCTGTTCTCGCGACATGAGTTCGGGACAGAGCATGTCGTTACGACGGTAAAGGTGGGTCACACCGGGGCCGATCTCGATCTCCAGATCCTCGAGACCGATCGCCGGGAGGCATAGACAGGCATAGCCCTTGTCGCGCAGGTACGCCGCCGGATCGTCTTCGTGCAACCGCTGCTGGATCGATATGATGGCGTTGTCGCCGCGCGGGTTGAGCCGGTGGACGACGGTATTGTCGATCCAGCTTTTGACGGCGGCACGCGCCGCCTCGCTGTTCGCGTCGGCACCCGTAATGAGGTCGTCGAAGATGATGAAGTCCGCGCCGCTGCCGGTCGAACGGCTTTCCGGCGAGATGATCAGGATGCGGCCGCCTCTGGTGGTGACGACCTCGTCCTGTCGGTCACCACCAGCCGCGATCACCGTCCCCGCGAACAGCCGGCGATACCAGTCCGCTTTCAGGATCGAGCGACGCTGGTCGCCATGCTGTCGGCCCAGACCCTGCCCATAGGTCGCCACCATGATTTCCGCGGACGGGTTTCGGCCGAGGATCCAGCACGGGAACGCGACCGCGACGGTGATCGACTTCAGGAACCGTGGCTGGATCCAGATCATCGAGCGAGGCAGACTACCGGCCGCCACCCGCTCCAGCCAATAGCACATCGCTCGCAGGTACCATGATGGCTGGAGCGGCGGCTCCTGGGGCTTGAGGTGGCCGAACACCATCATCACGAACGGCAGCAGCCGATCGCGCGCGAGCGCGTCGACGACTGCTGCCTGGGAAGGTGCCTTCAATCCTTCGCCCCCTGATTGCGATGGGTAACCTCGTCCTCGAACCAGGCGATGATGCTCTTGCCCGTTTCCGTCAATTCGGCCGTCGAGGCTTCAGTCATTTGCGTGGGCGCGTCGGCCGCGTCGTTCATCGCCCATTTGCTGAGTTCGAATACGGTCTTGCGAGCCCGCCAGTCGCCCTCGGCGGCAAGCGCCACCTCCTTTTTCACGAGTGCTTCGAACAAGGCGATTTTACGAGTGCCGCGCGCGGTCTGCACGTCGACCGGTGCCGACAGGATTTTGCGCACGATCGCCTTCGTTCCCTTGGCTCCCTTCGGCCGCCCCTTGGGATTGCCGGACACGTGCGGCGGGAAGCTGCCTTTGTTGGGAAGACGCTTGCGTCGAACACCGCCCGGCTCGGCAACGAGCCGGGGGTCATCACCCCCGCCGGGAGGCATCGGCATGCTCGCAGCTGTGGAGGGGACGGTCGGGATGAACCGGATGCGCGGACGCGGCGAGGGATAGGAATGAGTAGTCATGGCAAAGATCCTTGGATGAGGCTGGTGTGAGTTCAGGCGACGGCGACGAACCGCGTCCGCGGACGCGGTGACACCTGCGGCTTGGCGGGCGGCGCGATCGGATCGATGCGATCGGCTGCCACCTGAGCAAAGGATTGCCCGGTGGCCTCGAGCAGCGCCTCGCGGCCGGTATACTGCTCCCAGCGGCGCACGGCGGTGTCGACATAGATCGGGTCGAGCTCGATGCCGTAGCCGATCCTACTGGTTCGCTCGGCCGCGATGATGGTCGTCCCCGAGCCGAGAAAGCTATCGAGCACGATTTCGTCACGGTTGGAGACGTCGCGGATGGCGTCGGCAATCAAGGCGACCGGCTTCACCGTCGGATGCGAGCTCAGTTCCGTCATACGGTCCTTGCCAAAGCTATTACATCCCGGCATATCCCAGACGTTACTACGCGATCGGCCATAAGAGCCGAGCATGACGTTGTTGCGGTGGCGAGCGCCCGGCTTCTTGAAAACAGCGATCAGCTCGTGCTTCGACCTGTACAACGATCCCATCGATGCATTACTTTTATTCCAAACGCAGAGGTTGATGAGTTCCATCTTTGCAGCTTTGCCGGCCGTGATGAGCTTGTCGATGCTTCTCCAGTCCATGAACGCCATGATGATCGCACCTTTTACGCAATGGTCCTGTGCGAGATCGAGTTCGTCGAAGAGGAACGTGTTGAACTCGCCATCTGAAAATTCACCGTTGCCCATGACGAAGTCAGCGTGCTTGATCGAACCCTTTCCGCCGATGTGGTTTTTCGACACGTTGTAGACCGTGTCCTGGATCGACATCTGGGCCTTGTCGCCGCGCATGAGCGCATCGTAGGTCGACCGCTCCAGCGCCGAGCCGCACACGATCCGATGGCGGTTACACAGCCAGACGTCGCCGAGCCGTGACGTCACCGGCCCAGACACGTCGGTGACGAGGTCGGCGGCATCGTTCTCGAGATCGATTGGCTCATCCAGACCGCTGATCCTGATGTCGATCTCGGCATGCTTGAACCCGAGATGCTCGATGTTGAACCCGAGATCACGCGAGGAGAAGTCCTTCAGCGCGACCGCCAGCCGGGTGTCGTCGAAGCTCGAAAGCTCGGCGACGCGGTTGTCAGCCAGCCGGAACGCTTGCAACTGGTCCTCGCTCAAGCCAGCGACCCGCAGCACCGGCACGGTCGCAAGACCGAGCAGCAACGCCGCCCGGTGGCGTCCCTCGCCGGCGACGATCACGTTGGCATCATCGCTGATTATCGGGGTCATAACCCGGGTTGCCACGACCGCGCGCGCGATCGCCTCGACGCTCGTATCCGTGTGCACGCGTGGATTACCCGGTCGGATCGATAGCTGGCTCGGTTTTACATATTCAACCGCGTCGAAGACGATCGGATCGATCGTGCCAAACATCTCCTTCGGCGAGATCGCTTGGCTGGTCAGTGATGGTGATGATGCCTTGCCCATTGTCGTTACTCCGGTTGGAGCGACAAGCAGGTGTGGCGTTGATCCCAGAACATCAGGACGGCCGCCACCGTCGCCTGCCTGGCGTCCGGTGAAAGGCTCGTGCTCAGATGCTGCCCCACCGGGGCATAAGGATTCGTCTGCGCGAGGTGACCTCTCGGCCACCAAGGTGCAATGCCAGGGCGCGACTACGCCGTCAAGCGGCTCCGGGTCACTTTCTGTATCTTTTCAATGGCTTGTTGACAATGAAAGTCGGCCATCGGGTGGCATTGGTCGGACCAAAAAAGCTGAGTGGAAGCCTGATCAGTCGCTGAGCTTGATCCTGGCGTACAATCGGTCCCGCGCGTCGCGCTCGGCGATCCAACACTCGCCAATTTTACTCAGCCATCGGTTCGATCGACAGACAGCCTGTTAATCGGTCTGCGCACGTCCAATAACCTGATCACAGCCTGTTATCAGCCTGTTCCCATTCGATACGGCCGAGGGCTTTTTACGTTTATAAGCAGTGGCTTGATGCATCTAACCAGACGGTCATCCCGGTCGAAACGTCGTAGAGCCTGTTATTCAAGTGATAACAGGCAAAGTGGCCGAGAATGCAGAACCCTACTGGCGACCAAGGGCTCGGAGAATGAGCGTGCACATTGCCGCTAAATCGGATTGAAGATGTGTCTCTGCGGTACCGTTTGATCGCCCAAAAGCCGCAGAACTGCGCCGTTCTAGCCAGTTACCAGGTTGAAACGACCGGAGGGGCAGACTGCGTGGCGGAGCGGGAGGGATTCGAACCCTCGATACGCTTTTGGCGCATACTCACTTTCCAGGCGAGCGCCTTCGACCACTCGGCCACCGCTCCGCATCCGCTGGACGGTTGCGCCTAGCGTGCGGCGGAGGCGCTCGCAAGCGATTGCGCGTGGGGCCGGGCTGGGGCAGCATGGCGCTATGATCAGCACCCTCCTTGCCGCCGCGCTTCAGGCCGCGCCGATCGCCGCCCATGCCCCGCTGCCTGGCGATGCGATCGCCGCCGACTGGCGGCCGATCCCGGACGACGAACTGATGGTGATGACGCTGGCGGGCGGGCGGACCGTCGTGATCCGGCTGGCCCCCCGCTATGCGCCCGAGCATGTCGCCAATGTCCGCCGGCTGGCGCTGGCGCATTATTGGGACGCGACCGCGGTGTATCGCGTGCAGGACAATTGGGTGACGCAATGGGGCGGTCAGCCGGCCGACCCGCCTAACGACGCCGGCAACAAGCCGCTGTCCGCCGGTGTCGTGCCCGCCCCCGCCGCCGAGTACGACCTTGCCAGCAGCTTCCTGCCCGCGCAACGGCTGTCCAGCGACGCCTATGCCAGCGAGACGGGGATCACTGCCGATGGCTGGGCGATCGCCGGGCAGGAGCTGATCTCCCGCTCGGCACCGGCACCGGCACCTGCCGCCGCCTGGCTCACCCATTGCTACGGCACCGTCGGCGTGGCGCGTGGCGCGGCCCCCGACACCGGCAGCGGGTCGGAGCTGTTCATGCCGATCGGCGGCTCGGCGCGGCGGCTCGACCACAACTACACCATCGTCGGGCGGGTGATCGAGGGCGCGCGCTACCTGTCCGGCCTGCCGCGCAGCGATGCGCCGATGGGCATGTACGCCACCGCCGCCGAGCAGACTGCGATCGTGTCGGTGCGGCTGGCGAGCGACCTGCCCGCCGCCACCCGGCCCCGCTTCGAATATCGTGCCGCCGACAATCCGCGCTACGCGGCGATGCTGGCGGCGCGGCAGCACCCGGCCGGGATGGTGGCACCGGGCGGCATCGACGTGTGCGACGTGCCGCTGGCGACACGGCGGACGGCGTCGTGAAGGCCTAGCGGCCAACCCAGTCGGCGACCTGACCGGCGATCTGGTTGGCGGCGTCGTTCAGCGCCGGACCGGCGCTGGCCGCGTCGATCGACGCGACCGGGACGCGCACCTCGAAACGTTGTTTCTCGACGCCGCTCTTGCCGGGGATGCGCACCAGCGACGCGTCGAAGGTGACCACCGCCTGCCGGCTGCCGGCGTCGAGGCCGAAGCTGCGCAGCTCGCCGCCGAGATGCGCGCTGGGGTCGCCAACCGCCTGCACCGATGACAGCACGACGCGGCCGGTTCGCGCGGCGACGGTATCGGCCAGCAGCCGCTCCACGTCAGCCCGTTCCGTGGTCAAGCGAGTGCGGGCCAGATCCTGATCCATCAAGTCCTCCGAGAACGTTCGACGACGAGCAACCTCAGCAACGCTAGTCGCCGGGGCGCGTCTTCAGGACCGACCACGGTCAGCGCGATGTTTTCCTTCAGCGCGAACTGGGCGAGCCACGTGGGATCGGTGATCGGCAGGTTGAAGTTGATCGACGAGAAGATCGGATTCTGCTCCATGAACGGTAGGATCATCGCGAACCCGGAGTAGTTGTAACGCGAGGTCGCATCGTAGGGGCGGGCGGGTCGTGTGCCCCGGC
>NZ_CAHJXA010000019.1 GCF_903644135.1 Sphingomonas bacterium
CCCGCCGCATCGCGCATCTGCAGCACGACGAGGAAGCTGCCCAGCGTCATCGCGATATAGATCGTCAGGTAGAACAGCACCGCCGCGACACCCTCCGGCGTGCCCGCCGCGAGCCCGACCAGGACGAAGCCGACATTGTTGATCGACGAATAGGCCAGCAGCCGCTTGATGTTGCTCTGGCCGATCGCCGCGACCGCGCCAAGGATGATCGAGGCCAGCGCGGCGAAGATCACGATCTGCCGCCACTCGCCCAGCGCCGGTCCCATCGCCGCGACCGCGACCCGCACCGCCAGCGCCATCGCCGCCACCTTGGGCGCGGAGGCGAAGAAGGCGGTGACCGGCGTCGGCGCGCCCTCGTAAACATCGGGGGTCCACATGTGGAACGGGACGGCGGCGATCTTGAAGGCGATCCCGGCGAACACGAACACCAGCCCGAACATCAGCCCCAGCGAGCGCGCATCGCCGGTTGCGACCGCGTTGGCGTGATAGGCTCCGGCGATCTGGTCGAACAGGGTCGAGCCGGTGAAGCCGTAGACCAGGCTGATGCCATAAAGCAGGATGCCGCTCGCCAGCGCGCCGAGGATGAAATATTTCAGCCCCGCCTCGGCCGAGCGCGCATCGCGGCGCATGAAGCTCGCCAGCACATAGGCGGCGAGGCTCTGCAGCTCCAGCCCGACATATAGCGTCAGCAGGTCACTCGCCGACACCATCATGCCCATGCCGACCGCCGACAACAGCATCAGAACCGGATATTCGGGGCGCAGATCATCGCCCGCGGTGCGACGGAAGAAATCGGGGGCCATGACGATCGCCACCGCGGTAGCGAGATAGATCAGCACCTTGGCAAAGGTCGCGAAGCCGTCGGCCCGGTACAGTCCACCGAACGCCACGCCATTGCCGGACGGCACCGCCAGAGCGATGCCCGCGCCGACCAGCACGAACACCGACGCGATCGACACCGCACGGGTCGATGCCGCGCCGCCCCAGGCGGCGACGAGCATCAGCGCGATCGCGCCGATCGACAGGATCTCCTCGGGGAGCACCATCGCGAAGTTTGCGGCCATGTTCATCTACTCGGCCCTTGTCCGCGCAAGCGCCACATGCCCCGCGGTCGGGCGAGAGTCGCTCGCCGGCGCAGCGCGCTCGATCCTTGCGAGCAACGTGCCGACATCCTTGCGCATCGGCGCGAAGAAGCTCTCCGGATAGACGCCCATCCACAGCACCACCGCCGCGATCGGCGCGAGCAGCGCCCATTCGCGCGCCGACAGGTCGGGCATGATCCGCACCTCGTCCGACCTGATCTCCCCGAACACGACCCGGCGATAGAGGAACAGCATGTAGCCCGCACCCAGGATGATGCTGGTCGTGCACAGCAGCGCCGTCCAGGTCGACACCTGGTACGTGCCCATCAGCGACAGGAACTCGGCGACGAAGCCGCTCGTCCCCGGCAGGCCGATCGACGCCATCGTGAACAGCAGAAAGAACAGGGCATAGCGCGGCATGTTGATCGCCAGCCCGCCGTAACGCGCGATCTCACGGGTGTGCAGCCGATCGTAGATGACGCCGACGCACAGGAACAGCGCGCCCGACACCAGCCCATGGCTGAGCATCATCATCATCGCGCCCTCAATCCCCTGCCGGTTGAACGCGAACAGGCCGATGGTGACGATCGCCATGTGCGCCACCGACGAATAGGCGATCAGCTTCTTCATGTCCGCCTGCACCAGCGCCACCAGCGAGGTGTAGACCACGGCCACCGCCGACAGCGCAAAGATTAGCCAGGTCAGCTGCGCCGACGCCTCCGGGAACATCGGCAGGCTGAAGCGCAGGAAACCGTAGCCGCCGAGCTTCAGCAGCACGCCCGCCAGGATCACCGACCCCGCCGTCGGTGCCTGGACGTGCGCATCGGGTAGCCAGGTGTGGACCGGCCACATCGGCATCTTGACCGCGAACGAGGCGAAGAAGGCCAGCCACAGCCAGGTCTGCACCGATGGCGCGAAGTCGTGCGCCATCAACGCCGGGATGCTCGTCGTCCCCGCCGCGTGCACCATGTAGAGCATCGCGATCAGCATCAGCACCGAGCCGAGCAATGTGTAGAGGAAGAATTTGTAGCTGGCGTAGATGCGGTTCACCCCGCCCCAGATGCCAATGATGAGGTACATCGGGATCAGCCCGGCCTCGAAGAAGATGTAGAACAGGAACAGGTCCTGCGCCGCGAACGTGCCGATCATCAGCACCTCGGTCAGCAGGAACGCCGCCATATATTCGGGGACGCGCTTGGTGATCGCCTGCCAGCTCGCACCGATGCAGATCGGCATCAGGAACACCGACAACTCGATCAGCAGCAGCGCGAACCCGTCGATGCCGAGCGACCAGGAGAAGCGTCCGAACACCGGCGCGTGCTCGACGAATTGCCACTGCGCGCCGCCGATGTCGAAGCTCGCCCACAGCACGATGCCGAGCGCGAAATCAACCAATGTCGCTGCCAGCGCCAGCCATTGCGCGGTCCGTGCCGGCAGGAACAGGCACGCCACTGCCGCCAGCGTCGGCACCAGCAGCATGATCGACAGGATGGGAAAGCCCTGCATCACCGGGCGATCGCCCAGGTGACCGCGGCGGTCAGCCCGATCAGCATGACAAAGGCGTAGCTGTAGACATACCCGGTCTGGAACCGCCCGGCGAGGCGACTGCCGACCTGCACGACCCAGGCCGAGCCGTTGGGACCGAAGCGGTCGATCGTTCCCTCGTCGCCGCGATGCCACAGCAGGCGGCCGATCGCGAACGCCGGACGGACGAAGATGAGGTGATACAGTTCGTCGAAATACCATTTGTGGAGCAGCAGGCGGTACAGCACCGCGAACTGCTCGGTGACCTGCGTCGGCAGGCTGGGCGAGCGGATATACGCCACCCATGCGCCAAGCAGGCCGAGCAGCATCGCGATCGTCGCCGAGAGCTTGATCGGCACCGGCACGCCATGCATCGCGTGCATCAGCTGCTCGCGGAAGGCGATGACGCCGCGCCAGTAATTGTCGCCCGCGGTCGGCTCGATGAAATAGCCGTGGAACACGAACCCAGCCGCCACCGCGCCGAGCGACAATATGATCAGCGGCACCAGCATCGTCGGCGGGCTCTCATGCGGATGATACCCACCCGTTCCGGCCGGAAGCTCGTGCTGCGCCGGGCCATGCTCGGCCGGCTCGCCACCATGATCCTCGGCACCGGGGTCGCCAGCATGATGCGCATCGTGGAGCGCGTGCTGGATGTGCTCGCTGGCGGCCCAGCGCGGCTTGCCCCAGAAGGTCAGGAACATCAGCCGCCACGAATAGAAGCTGGTCAGCAACGCGACGAGCACGCCGACGAACCACGTCCCAGACTGACCCGCCGCCCAGCTCGCCTCAATAATCGCGTCCTTGGAGTGGAAGCCGGCAAAGCCGACCTGCGGCAGGCCGAGGATGCCGGGGACGCCGACGCCGGTGATCGCCAGCGTGCCGAGCAGCATCGCCCAGAACGTCACCGGGATGTCGCGCCGCAGCCCGCCATAATAGCGCAGGTCCTGCTCATGGTGCATCGCGTGGATCACGCTGCCCGCACCCAGGAACAGCAGCGCCTTGAAGAAGGCGTGCGTGAACAGGTGGAACATCGCCGCGCCATAGGCACCGATACCGGCGGCGAAGAACATGTAGCCGAGCTGCGAACAGGTCGAATAGGCGATGACGCGCTTGATATCGGTCTGCACCAAGCCAACGGTGGCGGCGAAGAAGCACGTCGCCGCGCCGACGAAACGCACCACGCCGAGCGCAGTCGGGCTGGTCTCGAACATCGGCGACAGGCGGCATACCATGAACACGCCGGCCGTCACCATCGTCGCGGCGTGAATCAGCGCCGACACCGGCGTCGGACCTTCCATCGCGTCGGGCAGCCAGGTGTGCAGGCCAAGCTGCGCCGACTTACCCATCGCGCCGACGAACAGCAGCAGGCAGAGCACCGTCATCGTGTCGGCGCGGAACCACAGGAAGCCGATCGTCGAACCCGCCATGTGCGGCGCGGCGGCGAGGATGGCGGGGATCGAGACGGTGCCGAACACCAGGAAGGTGCCGAAGATGCCGAGCATGAAGCCCAGGTCGCCGACCCGGTTGACGACGAACGCCTTGATCGCGGCGGCATTGGCCGACGGCTTCCTGAACCAGAAGCCGATCAGCAGGTAACTGGCGAGGCCGACCCCTTCCCAGCCGAAGAACATCTGGACGAGGTTGTCGGCGGTGACCAGCATCAGCATCGCGAAGGTGAACAGCGACAGATAGGCGAAGAACCGCGGCTGATCGGGGTCCTCGTCCATATAGCCCCAGCTATAAAGGTGGACGAGCGCCGAGACGTTGGTGATGACGACCAGCATCACCGCGGTCAGCGCGTCGACGCGCAGGCCCCAGGCGACGGTCATGTCGCCGCTCGCGATCCAGCGGAACACCGGCGTCACCCCGGCATGGCTGGTGCCGGCGAGGAAGCCCGGGAACACGATCCACGACAGGATGGCGCTGACGAACAGCGCGCCCGTGGTGATCAGCTTGGTGGGCACGAAGGCGAGCTGCTTGTTGCCCAACCCGGCGACCGCCGCGGCGAGCAGCGGCAGGAAGACGATGAAGAGGATCATGGCTATCCCTTCATCCGGTTGGCGTCGTCGACCGCGATCGTGCCGCGGCCGCGGAAATAGATGACCAGGATGGCGAGCCCGATCGCCGCCTCCCCCGCCGCGACGGTCAGCACGAACATCGCGAAAACCTGCCCGACCAGATCGTGCAGCGCCGCTGAGAAGGCGACGAAATTGATGTTCACCGCCAGCAAGATCAGCTCGATCGCCATCAGGATGACGATCAGGTTCTTGCGGTTGAGGAAGATGCCCAGCACGCCCATCGTGAACAGGATCGCCGCGACAACCAGGTAATGAGTCAGACCGATCGAGCCGTTCACAGCCGCACCCCCTGGCCGATCTCGGGCCGCATGTTGCGGGTCGCGTCCTGCGGCCGGCGCGCGTTCTGGCGGCTGACGTTCTGGTAACGGGTACCGCCACGCTCGCGATGGGTCAGCACGATCGCGCCGATCATCGCCACTAACAGAACCAGCCCCGCGCCCTCGAACACGAACAGGTAGCGCGTATAGAGCAGGTTGCCGATCGCCTGGATGTTGGGCACCGCATCATGGATCGGCGCGGCGCGGCGCGCGAGCTGCAGCCCACCGATGCTCCACGCCTGCACCGCCACGAACACCTCGACCGCCAGCGCCACCGCTATGGCGAGCCCCAGCGGAGCGTAACGTGCGACGCCGGCGCGCATCTCCGCGACCTGGACGTCGAGCATCATCACCACGAACAGGAACAGCACCGCGACCGCGCCGACATAGACGATAACCAGCAGCATCGCGATAAACTCGGCCCCGACCAGCACCATCAGCCCGGCGGCGTTGAAGAACGCGAGGATCAGCCACATCACCGAATGGACCGGATTGCGCGATGAGATCGTCATCCCCGCCGACACGATGACGACGGCGGCGAACAGGTAGAAGGCGATGGCCTGTATCACGCGATGGCCCCCTTACCCGCGCTGAATCGCAATGTGCCGGCCATTACCGGTAGGGTGCGTCGGCGGCAAGGTTCGCAGCAATCGCAGTTTCCCAGCGGTCGCCATTGTCGAGCAGCTTCACCTTGTCGTAAATCAGTTCCTCGCGCGTCTCGGTCGAATATTCGTAGTTGGGACCCTCGACAATCGCATCGACCGGGCAGGCTTCGGCGCACAGGCCGCAGAAGATGCACTTGGTCATGTCGATGTCGTAGCGCGTGGTACGGCGGCTGCCGTCGTCGCGCGGCTCCGCCTCGATGGTGATCGCCTGCGCCGGGCACACCGCCTCGCACAGCTTGCAGGCGATGCAGCGCTCCTCGCCATTGGGATAGCGGCGCAGCGCGTGCTCGCCGCGGAAACGGGGGCTGATCGGGTTGTGCTCGAACGGGTAGTTGATCGTCGCCTTCGCCTTGAAGAAATAGCGAAGCGTGAGGGCATGTGCCTTCACGAACTCCCACAGCGTGTACGACTTGATGATCTGTGCGACGCTCACGAACCCATCCTCAAAACATGATCGACCGCGACGACCGTCAGACCCAACACCACCCCGCCCAGCGCCCGTCGCCGGATCGCATCGGGATCGAACCCGCGTTCGAGCAGCCAGTGCCTCACGTGACCGTTCATTGGCCGAACCCCACACGGGTGGCCATTAGCACGCCCGACACCAGGAACACCCACAACAGCGAGAACGGCAGGAAGATCTTCCAGCCCAACCGCATAAGCTGATCGTAACGATAACGCGGCACCGTCGCCTTGACCCAGCTGAAGACGAAGAAGAAACCCAGCATCTTCATGAACAGCCAGACGATACCGGGCACATAGTAGAGCGGAGCCCAGTCGACCGGCGGCAGCCAGCCGCCCCAGAACAAGGTCGCGTTCAACACGCACATCAGCAGCACGTTGGCGTATTCGCCCAGCCAGAACAGCGCAAAGCTCATCGAGCTATACTCGGTCTGATAGCCGGCGACGATCTCAGACTCCGCCTCGGTCAGGTCGAACGGCGCGCGCTGGGTCTCCGCCATCGACGAGATCAGGAAGACGATCGCCATCGGGAACAGCAGCGGGTTGGCCGCGAAGCCGTTGAAGTGCAGCCCGAACAGGTTCTGCTGCGCCGCGACGATGCCGCTGAGATTGAACGTTCCCGCCCACATCACCACCGAGATCAGCACGAAGCCGATCGCGACCTCATAGCTCACCATCTGCGCCGCCGCGCGCAGCGCCGAGTAGAACGGGTATTTGGAATTGGACGACCAGCCCGACAGGATGATGCCGTACACCCCTAGCGACGACGCGGCGAGGACGTAGAGCAGCCCGACATTGATGTCGGCGAGCACCACGCCAGCCTGAAACGGCACCACCGCCCACACGATCAGCGCGACGGTGAAGGTGATAATCGGTGCGAGCAGGAACAGGCCCCGGTCGGCCGCCGCGGGCACGATCGTCTCCTGCAGGAACACCTTCAGCCCATCGGCGAACGACTGCAGCAGGCCGAACGGGCCGACCACGTTAGGGCCGCGGCGCAGCGCCATCGCCGCCCAGATCTTGCGGTCGGCATAGATGATCATCGCCACCGCCAGCATCAGCGGCAACGCGATGACCAGGATGTCGATGATCGTCGCCAGGAAGAACGCCCAGCCATAGGGCAGTGCCGAGAACCAGGAGATCATTCCGCCGCCTCCGCCAGCTGCTCGCCGTGAAGCAATTCGGCCGAGCAGCGCTGCATGGTCGGCGAAGCGCGGCAGATCGCGTTGGTCAGGTAAAAGTCCTTGATCGGATAGCCTGCAAGGACGCCGGCCGCCGTCGCATCGATCGCCGGCGCGCGCCATTCGAACGTCACCAGCGCCTGTTCGCGCAGCGCCGGCACAGCGACATACATCGCCTCGCGCAGGCCGGCGAGGCTGTCGAACGGCAGCGTCACGCCCATCACGTCGGACAGCGCGCGCAGGATCGCCCAGTCCTCGCGCGCGTCGCCGGGCGGGAACACCGCCCGCTCGCCGCGCTGCACCCGGCCTTCTAGGTTGACCCAGGTGCCCGCCTTCTCGGCATAGCTCGCGCCCGGCAGCACCACGTCCGCCGCCGCCGCACCGCGGTCGCCATGGTGGCCGATATAGACCTTGAACCCGGCAAAGCGCGTATAGTCGGCCTCATCAGCGCCCAGGAAGAAGGCCAGCTTTGCGTCGACCAGATCGGCGATGCCGCCCTTTGCCGCATAGCCGAGCATCAGCCCGCCCATCCGCGCCGCCGCCATGTGGACGACGTTGAAACCGTTCCAATCGTCCTTGATCAGCCCGAGCGTGTCGACCAGCGCCAGCGCCGCGCCATGGCCGCCCTTGAGCGCAGCCCCGCCGACGATCACCATCGGCCGCTCGGCCTTGCCGAAGGCCGCGGTCACCGCTTCCGGCAGGTTGCCGAGCAGAGCCAGATCGTCGCCGAGCCACTCCACCTTGTAGGTCAGGTCGGTTTCCGGGCCGATCGCGAACACCTTCGCGCCGCGCTTGAGCGCCTTGCGCACGCGCGTGTTCACCAGCGGCGCTTCCCAGCGCAGGTTGGTGCCGACCAGCAGGATCGCATCGGCGCGTTCGGCACCGGCGATGGTCGTGTTGAAGTTGACCGCGGCGAGGCTGGACGTGTCATAGTCCATCCCGGTCTGCCGCCCTTCGAGCAGCGACCCGCCCAGCGCCGTCACCAGCGCCTTGGCCGCATACATCGTCTCGCAATCGACCAGATCGCCCGCCACCGCCGCAACGCTGCCGCCATGATCGACCGCCGCGATCGCCGCGAACGCCTCGTCCCAGCTCACCGGCTGGAGCTTGCCGCCCACCCGCACGAACGGCCGGTCGAGCCGTCGCCGCACCAGGCCATCGATGGCGTGGCGGGTCTTGTCGGTCGCCCACTCCTCGTTGACGTCCTCGTTGATGCGCGGGATGCAGCGCAGCACCTGCCGTCCGCGGCTATCGAGACGAATGTTGGTGCCGACCGCGTCCATCACGTCGATCGTCAGCGTCTTGCGCAACTCCCACGGCCGCGCCTCGAAGGCGTAGGGCTTGCTGGTCAGCGCGCCGACGGGGCAAAGATCGACGACATTGCCCGACAGCTCGCTCTTGGCGGCGTGCTCAAGGTAAGTGGTGATCTGCATATTCTCGCCGCGATAGATCGCGCCGATTTCCTCGACCCCCGCGACCTCCTCGGCGAAGCGGACACAGCGGGTGCACTGGATGCAGCGGGTCATGATCGTCTTGACGATCGGCCCCATGTACTTCTCGGTCACCGCGCGCTTGTTCTCGGCATAGCGCGAGTGGCCGCGGCCATAGGCGATCGACTGGTCCTGCAGGTCGCATTCGCCGCCCTGATCACAGATCGGGCAGTCGAGCGGGTGGTTGATGAGCAGGAACTCCATCATCCCCTCGCGCGCGTTCTTCACCATCGGCGTGGTGGTGAAGACCTCCTGGTTGTCGGCGGCGGGCAGCGCGCAGGACGCCTGCGGCTTGGGCGGGCCGGGCTTCACCTCGACCAGGCACATGCGGCAATTGCCAGCGATGCTGAGGCGCTCGTGATAGCAGAAGCGCGGGATTTCCTTACCGGCGGCTTCGCACGCCTGGAGCACGGTGGCACCCTGCGGAACCTCGACCTCGACGCCGTCGACTTTCAGCTTAGGCATTACTCCGCTGCTTCCTGCATGGGAGCGAGATGGCCCCCGCGTTCGATGATCCGCCGCTCGATCTCCGGCCGGAAATGCTTGATCAGCCCCTGGATGGGCCAGGCCGCTGCGTCGCCCAGCGCGCAGATCGAGTGGCCCTCGACCTGCTTGGTCACCTGTTGCAGCATGTCGATCTCGGCGATCTCGGCGTCGCCGGTGCGCAGCCGCTCCATCACCCGCCACATCCAGCCGGTGCCCTCACGGCACGGGGTGCACTGGCCGCAGCTCTCATGCTTGTAGAAATAGCTGATGCGGCTGATCGCGCGGACGATGTCGGTCGACTTGTCCATGACGATCACCGCCGCCGTGCCGAGTCCCGAGCCGACCGCCTTCAGCCCGTCAAAGTCCATCGCGCAGTCCATGATCTGCGCCGCCGGCACTAGCGGCACCGACGAGCCGCCGGGGATGACCGCGAGCAGATTGTCCCAGCCACCGCGGATACCGCCGCAATGCGTCTCGATCAGCTCGCGGAAGCTGATGCTCATCGCCTCCTCGACGACGCAGGGCTTGTTCACATGGCCGCTGATCTGGAAGAGCTTGGTGCCGCGGTTGTTCTCCGCACCGAACGACGAGAACCATTCTGCCCCCCGTCGCAGGATGGTCGGCGCGACGGCGATGCTCTCGACGTTGTTGACCGTCGTTGGGCAGCCATACAGCCCCGCCCCCGCCGGGAAAGGCGGCTTGAGGCGCGGCTGGCCCTTCTTGCCCTCCAGGCTCTCCAGCATCGCGGTCTCTTCGCCGCAGATGTAGGCACCGGCACCGCGATGGACGAAGACGTCGAAGTCATAGCCGGACCCGCAGGCGTTCCTGCCGATCAGCCCCGCGTCATACGCCTCGGCGACAGCGGCGGACAGCACCTCCGCCTCGCGGATATACTCGCCGCGGATGTAGATATACGCCGCCCGCGCCCGCATCGCATAGCCGGCGACCAGCGCGCCCTCGATCAGCTTGTGCGGATCATGGCGCATGATCTCGCGATCCTTGCACGATCCAGGCTCGGACTCGTCGGCGTTGATGACCAGGAAGTTCGGCCGGTCCGCCTTCGGCTCCTTGGGCATGAAGCCCCATTTGGTGCCGGTCGAGAACCCCGCGCCGCCGCGCCCGCGCAGGCCGCTCGCCTTGACGGTGTCGATGATCTTGTCCTGCCCGCGCGCCATCAGCGCGGCGGTGTCGTCCCAGTCGCCGCGCTCGCGCGAAGCGGCGAGGTTCGCCGACTGGAACCCGTACAGGTTGGTGAAGATGCGATCTTTGTCAGCGAGCATCAGCGGGCTTCCGTCAGATCGAGCCGTCGCTCAATCCGCTCTAAACGGGTTTCCAGGCGATCCATGCGGTTGTTCAAGCCCGTCGTAGTGATGAAAAGACCGGATAGATGCTCGTCCGTCGCTGTGGCACGCATCTTAAGTTCGCTAATATCGGCTTTGATCTCCGACAGATCGGCGTTCATTTTCTTGAGCAATTCATATGTAAGATCGCCAATCGTCGGATGTTCCTCGGCCATTACGCCCATTCCCCGCGATAGTCGTGGTTGGCGTCGACCATCTCCTTCAACGTCGTCGGGCCGCCCTCGGGACAGCTGACGCGGCGACCGATCGTCGAGCCGGGCACCGGCCGCTCGCCTTTGGCCAGCGCCTCCAGCACCGCGACGGTGCGGTCATAGTCGAGGTCCTCGTAATTGTCGTCGTTGATCTGCACCATCGGCGCGTTGGCGCAGGCCCCCAGGCACTCGACCTCGGTCAGCGTGAACAGCCCGTCCGGCGTCGTGCGGCCCTTCACCAGCCCGCGGTTCTTGCAGGCGGCGAGCACGTCGTCGCTGCCCGCCAGCATGCACGGCGTCGTGCCGCAGACCTGGACGTGGTAGCGGCCGACCGGGGCGAGATTGAACATCGTATAGAAAGTCGCGACCTCGTAGACGCGCATGTACGGCACGCCGATCTCGCGCGCGACGAACTCGATCACCGGCACCGGCAGCCAGCCCTGGGTGTCGGTCTCCGCCCCGACCTGGCGCTGGGCGAGGTCGAGTAGCGGCAGCGACGCCGACTGCTCGCGCCCCTTGGGATAGCGGCCGAGGATCGCGTCGCGCTTGGCCTTGCTCTCGTCCGACCACGCGAACGCGCCCCAGCGCGCGCGGGTCTCGACCTCGTCGGGGATGGTGGGGGCGTCAGCCATTTGCGCCGTCAGCCTTACCCGCAGGTTCCGCGACAAGCCTTGCGGCAATCGTTCCCATCGCTGCAAAAACCATCAGCCAAGACGGTGGTCGACTTGACGTAAACAGAAAATGGAGGGTCATTTCTATGACCCACACCGATGCCATTATAAAACTAATGGCGTAGATGATGACGGACCACCTCACCGGTCACACTCCCCGAACACGATATCCATCGCCCCCAAAATCGCGGTCGTGTCCGCCAGCATATGCCCCCGAGACATAAAATCCATCGCCTGAAGGTGGCTGAACGCGGTCGGCCTGATCTTGCAGCGATAGGGCTTGTTCGAGCCGTCGGCGACCAGGAACACGCCGAACTCGCCCTTGGGGCTCTCGGTCGCGACGTACACCTCACCGGCGGGGACATGGTATCCCTCGGTGTAGAGCTTGAAGTGATGGATCAGCGCCTCCATCGATTGCTTCATCTCGGCGCGCTTGGGCGGCACCACCTTGCGGTCGAGGCTGGCGATCGGCCCCTCGGGCATCTCGGCGAGGCACTGCTTCATGATCCGCGCTGACTGCCGCACCTCCTCGACGCGCACCATGAAGCGATCGTAGCAGTCGCCACGCGTCCCCACCGGCACGTCGAAGTCCATCCGCGCATAGACGTCGTAGGGCTGCGACTTGCGCAGGTCCCAAGGGATGCCCGCCGCGCGGATCATCGGGCCGGAGAAGCCCCAGGCGATCGCGTCGTCGCGGCTGACGGTGGCGATGTCGACGTTGCGCTGCTTGAAGATGCGGTTGTCGGCGACCAGGCTGATCGCATCCTCGAACAGCCGCGGCAGGCGGGTGTCGAGCCAGTCGGCGATGTCGGTCAGGAGCTTGAGCGGCACGTCCTGATGCACTCCGCCGGGGCGGAAGTAATTATGGTGCATCCGCGCGCCGGTCGCGCGCTCAAGGAAGCCGTAGCAATCCTCGCGCACCTCGAACATCCACAGGTTCGGCGTCATCGCGCCGACGTCCATGACGTGGCTGCCGAGGTTCAGCATGTGGTTGGAGATGCGCGTCAGCTCGGCGAAGAACACGCGCAGATATTGCGCGCGCAGCGGCACCTCGAGGTCGAGCAGCTTCTCAATCGCGAGCACGAAGCTGTGCTCCATGCAGATCGGCGAACAGTAATCGAGCCGGTCGAAATAGGGCAGCGCCTGGGTATAGGTCTTGGCCTCAATCAGCTTCTCGGTGCCGCGGTGAAGCAGGCCGACATGCGGGTCGATCCGCTCGATGATCTCGCCGTCCAGCTCCATGACGAGGCGCAGCACGCCATGCGCCGCCGGGTGCTGCGGACCGAAGTTGATGGTGTAGTTCTGGATGGTGACGTCGCCGGTTTCCGGATGCGCGGCGTTTTGGTGATGCTGCAGCTGGTCGACATAGGGATCGACGACCGGCAGCGTGTCGGGGAGTGCGCCCTCTACGAGTTCCACGCTCACTGGTTCTGTCCTCCGCCGCCGGGTTTCACGTCGGGATCGGCGGGTCCGTCGCCTGCGTGCGGATGCTGCTTGCCCGCGCCGGTGTCGCCGGTATCGTCGCTCACCTTCTTGTCATAGGCCCCCGGCAGCGGCGGTGCCGGGGTGGCGACGGCCGCCGCCTTGACGATCGCGTCGGCGCTGACCGGCGTCTGCGCACCCTTGGCCTGAGGCAGCTTCGCCTCGGCCGCCTGCGGTGCCTTCTCGTCGCCGGGCAGCACGTACTCCGCGCCCTCCCACGGGCTCATAAAGTCGAAGGTGCGGAAGTCCTGAGCGAGGCTGACCGGCTGGTAAGCGACACGCTTCTCCTCCTCGGAATAACGCAGCTCGACGAAGCCGGTCATCGGGAAGTCCTTGCGCAGCGGATGACCGCGAAAACCGTAATCGGTCAGGATACGGCGCAGGTCGGGATTGCCGGCGAACAACACCCCGTACAGGTCGTACACCTCGCGCTCCAGCCAGCCCGCCACCGGCCACAGCCCGGTCACCGACGGCACCGGCTGCTCCTCATCGGTGGTCAGATGGACCTGGAGGCGATGGTTGCGGGTCAGCGACAGAAGGCAATACACCACCTCGAACCGCTCGGGCCGGTCTGGATAGTCGACCCCGGCGATCTCCATCAGCTGCTGGTACTCCAGACCAGGCGTATCGCGCAGCGCCTTCAGCGTGCCGACGATGCCGTCGCGGGTCACGCGCAAGATCACCTCGCCGGCCTGCTCCAACGCGTCGACCAGCGCCAGGCCGAGCGTGGCGCGCACTATTTCGATCGTCTCGCCGTTCAGGTCGGCGGCATAGGCGGGCGCGGGGGCGCGCATCAGCGAGTCACCGCAGCGTCGCGCCACGCCTTCATGCCGAAGCCGATGGCGGCCAGCGCTACGCACGCTGCTACAAGAAGCATCAGCTGCTCGAGAGCGACGCGGTGCTCCGCGATCGCATCACCGATGTCGTGACGACGACCCACAACGGACGGCACGACGACCGCCAGTAGCACGACCTGCGACACCCATGCCGCCCTTCGCTTCGCCTTTAGCGAAGGCTCGGCAGGAGGTGCCGACGGTACCGGCAGAAACCGCTCTATCCAAAGAATGGCACGCCACAGCGGCGACGGACTGGTCACCGCTCGATGCTCCCCGATCGCCTGATCTTCCGCTGCAGCTGCATGATGCCGTACAGCAGCGCCTCGGCGGTGGGCGGGCAGCCGGGGACGTAGATGTCGACCGGCACGATGCGGTCGCAGCCGCGCACCACCGAATAGCTGTAATGATAATAGCCGCCGCCATTGGCGCAGCTGCCCATCGAGACGACGTATTTTGGCTCGCTCATCTGGTCATAGACCTTGCGAAGCGCCGGCGCCATCTTGTTGCAGAGCGTACCGGCGACGATCATCACGTCGCTCTGGCGCGGCGACGCGCGTGGCGCGGCACCGAACCGCTCCAGGTCGTAGCGCGGCATGTTGACGTGGATCATCTCCACCGCGCAGCACGCCAGCCCGAACGTCATCCACCAGAGCGAGCCGGTGCGCGCCCACTGGAACAGCTCCTCGGTGCCGGTGACCAGGAAACCCTTGTCAGTCAGCTCACCGTTGAGGCTGTCGAAGAAACCCTGGTCGGGCGGCACCACCGAAGATGGCGCGCCGGGCGCGGGTTGAAGCTCTACTCCCAATCGAGCGCTCCCTTCTTCCAGGCATAGACGAGGCCAAGCGCCAGTTCGGCGATGAACACCATCATCGCGAACCAGGCCGTCCAGCCGAGCGTGAAGACGCTGACCGCCCAGGGATAGATGAACGCCGCCTCCAGGTCGAAGACGATGAAGAGGATGGCGACGAGATAGAAGCGCACGTCGAATTGGCTACGCGGATCCTCGAATGCGGGAAAGCCGCACTCATATTCCGACAGCTTCTGCTCGTTGGGCTTGTGGCTGCCGGTCAGCCGCGAAACGACCATCGGCAGGAACACGAAAGCGCTCGACAGCGCCAGCGCGATGCCGAGGAACAGCAGGATGGGAAGGTAGTGCGACAGGTCGACCAAACATCATCTCGCAAGTGCGAACAGGACAGCGCCGATGTAGGCTTTGCATGATAGGGGAGCAAGGCTGTCGGGCAGTGAGAATCACTCGCAAAGCTACGGAAAACCGCGGTTTCTGCTCAGCGTAGCGCACCCGCGACCAGCTTGTGCAATTTGGAGTGCAGCCCGTCATTGGCGGCCAGGAACTCGTTGCGCTCGATCGGCCGGTCGCCGCCGCGATAATCGGTGACGAAGCCTCCCGCTTCCTTGACCAGCAGCATCCCCGCCGCGACGTCCCAGGGCTTGAGGTCGGACTCCCAGAAGCCGTCGAAGCGCCCCGCCGCGACCCAGGCGAGGTCAAGCGCCGCCGCACCGTTGCGGCGGATGCCGGCCACTTGCGGAGCGACCGCGCCAAAGATGCGGCTCCACTGTGCGAAGTCACCATGGCCGAGGAACGGGATGCCGGTCGCGATCAGCGCCTCCGACAGGTCGCGCCGCGAGGAGACGCGCAGCCGCTGATCGGTCAGCCACGCGCCGCGCCCCTTCTCCGCCCAGAAGCTCTCGTCGGTCAGCGGCTGGTAGACGAGGCCGGTAGTGATCTCGCGCTTGCCGTTGGCCATCGGCTCCTCGACCGCGATCGAGATGCAGAAATGCGGGATGCCGTGCAGGAAATTGCTGGTGCCATCGAGCGGGTCGACGATGAAGCGCGGCTTCGCGGGGTCGCCGGCGATCTCGCCGCGCTCCTCCATCAGAAATCCCCAGTCGGGGCGGGCATGGCTCAGCTCCTCCCAGATCGTCTGCTCGGCGCGCTGGTCTGCCATCGACACGAAGTCGGCCGGTCCCTTGCGGCTGACCTGGAGGTTCTGGACCTCGTTGAAGTCCCGGCGCAGGCGTGGCGCAGCCTTGCGCGCGGCACGCTCGATGACGGTGAAGAGGCCGGAATGAGATGGCACCTTGTGCTCCAATGCCCCTCTCCCATCGGGAGAGGGAGGGGCCCGCCGCCGCAGGCGGTGGGAGGGTGAGGGCAGGCGAAAGGCCCTGCCCTCACCCGACCTCGCTACGCTCGGCCACCCTCTCCCAATGGGAGAGGGCAAGAAGGTCAGTCCGCGCGGCGGACATAGGTCTGCTCGTACACATCCACCACGATCCGCGTCCCCGCACCGATATGCGGCGGCACCATGACGCGCACGCCGTTCTCGAGGATCGCCGGCTTGTAGCTGGACGAGGCGGTCTGCCCCTTCACCACCGCGTCCGCCTCGACGATCATCGCTTCGATCGTGCTCGGCAGTTCCACCGAGATCGGCCGTTCATCATACAGCTCCAGCACGACATCCATCCCGTCCTGCAGGAACGCCGCCGCGTCGCCGAGGATGCCGGCGTCGAGGGTGATCTGCTCATAGGTGTCCTTGTCCATGAAGGTCAGCGCGTCGCCGTCCTTGAACAGGAACTGGAAGTCCTTGGTGTCGAGCCGCACCCGCTCGACCGTCTCCGCCGAGCGGAAGCGGACGTTGTTCTTGCGGCCGTCGATCAGGTTCTTGAGCTCGACCTGCATATACGCGCCGCCCTTGCCCGGCTGGGTGTGCTGGATCTTGACCGCGCGCCAGATGCCGTTCTCGTACTCGATGATGTTACCCGGACGAATGTCCACGCCGCTGATCTTCATGGGATGAACCTGCTGGAAAGAGCCGTGCGGACCAGGCCGCCATGCCGCGCAATCTAGCGTCCGGGCGCGCCGGCGGCAAGGTAGGGATAGGCGTTGACGTCCTCGCCCTGATACCAATGCTGGTCGGGGGTGGTGCGGGTCAGCCCGAAATGCAGGTGGTAGTTGCCAGGCCCGGCATCACCGGTGTCGCCGACCATGCCGACCTGCTCGCCGGCGTGCACCACCTGCCCCTCGTGCAGCCCCGGCGCGTAGCCGGAAAGGTGCGCGTAATAGAAGGTCCAGCGCCGGTCGACTGAGCGTTCGTACAACGTCGTGCCGCCGAGCCGGCTGGCGAACAGCTTCTCGATCGTGCCGTCGGCGACGGCGAGCACCGGGGTACCCTGCGGAGCGGGGATGTCGGTGCCGTGATGCACCCGTCCCTCGCTGCGCGCCTGGCCCCAGGTGTCGGTGATGGCGGCGCGAGCGACCCCTTGCACCGGCACGCCAAGCACCGGCCCCTCGCCCGTCGCGGCCGATGAACGCAGGCGGTGCTCGATCCGCTGGACGGCACTGCGCAGGCGCGCGAACGGCCGTGTCGTCGCGGCGGTCGGTGTAGCCGAAGCGATGGGCGCTGGACCGCCGAAGCTCGTCATCGCCACGAACGCCGCCGTCGCCAGCGCCACGAGCCCCAGGAAGACCCAGCCGATCCTGGTCACGGCTTTACTCGGTGAAGATCGCCGGCGTCCCCGGCTTGATCATCAGCGCCAGCCGCGCCGCGTCCCAGTTCGCCAAGCGCACGCAGCCATGGCTGGCAGTGCGACCGATCAGCTCGGGGTTGGGCGTGCCGTGGATGCCGTAATGCTCCTTCGACAAGTCCAGCCACACCACCCCGACCGGGCCGTTCGGCCCCGGCGGCAGCATCGCCGACTTCTCGCTCTTCTTGGCGTCCCAGAACAGCTTGGGGTTGAAGTGGAACTTGGGATTGTAGTCGGCACCGTAGATCTTCCAGGTGCCGATCGGCAGCGGATCGTGGGTGCTGCCCGTCGTCACCATGAACTGGCCGACCAGCTTGCCGCCAGCGTCATAGGCGCGCAGCACCTTGTCGTGCTTCGACACCACCACCTTGGCCGCCTGCGGCTGGCTGGCATCGACGTTGAGCGTCGCCAACGTCGCGCGCCAATGATCGGGCAGCTTGGCGTCGTAGTTCTTGTTGGCGGCGACCACGCCTGGAACGGTGATAACCGCACCGGGAGCGAGCTTGGTGTCGGGGCTATTGAGCGCGGTCAGCGTCGCCGGCGAGGTGTGGAACATCTCCGCCAGCTTCTCCATCGGGTCCTTGTAGCCGAGGCTGGGCAGCTTGGCCTGTGCGTCCTCGTCGTGCGGGATCGTCCCGACGAACGGTCCGGCAAGGATCTCCGGGGTCAGCTTGATCGCCACCGTCGGCCGCCAGCTCCGGTTGGCCGACAGCGCGTGCAGGGTCGCGGCATCGGGCTCGCCGGTGACCGGCAGCCCTCGGCTGGTCTGGAACCCCTTCAGCGCTGCGGTGAAGCTGAGCCCCGGCCGCCCGTCGATGATCCCGGGCGAGAAGCCCAGCCGATCGAGGATCACCTCGGCGTGCATGAACGACCGATCCGGGGCGGCTGGCATCGGGCTGGCGGCCGACTTTGGAGGGGGCGTCTTCGACGGTGCCGGCTTGGGTGCAGCTACCAGCAAAGCCGGAATCGCCGCGAGCAGCACCGCCATCGTCATGTTCCTGGTCTTGATCATCACACCCGCCCTTACTGATAAGCTGCGCGTAGGAACGGGCGGCCGTGGCTTTGTTTCCGTCGTGCAACGAGCGGCCTAGCCGAGCACCGCCGCAAAGGCGCGCACCGCCGCAGCCTCGTCATCGCCCCACACCGCGTGGCTGACGGCGATGAAGTCCGCCCCGGCCGCGACCAATGGCGCGGCGTTGGCGGGAGTAATGCCGCCTATCGCCACGCAAGGCAGCTCGAACAGCGTCGACCACCATGACAGCAGCACCGGCTCGGCGTGGTGGCTCACCTGTTTGGTGACGGTCGGGTGGAAGCTGCCGAACGCGACATAGTCGGCCCCCGCCTCCCCCGCCTCCATCGCCAGATGGCGGCTGCCGTGGCAGGGG
>NZ_CAHJXA010000020.1 GCF_903644135.1 Sphingomonas bacterium
CCTTGACCAGCATCACGCGATTAGACAACCTACAAGGAACGACGCTCCGCCGCCCTGGCGGAGTGGCAGAGCCTCGCCAGCTGAGCATCACGCCCAAAGCCTCAACTGCATCGTGTGGAGACGAGTTCGCATTAGACTGACAGCACCCTCGGCCGTGATCGCCGCCATCTGCTAGGCTTGCGAGGTCTACGTCGCATGGTATGAGCCACACGGCAGCAACGTGGCCGCACAACTGCCGCCGGAACTGCTCGAAGGTATACGTCCTGCTAGATTAGGGCAACCATGACAGCTCGGCTTGCTACATTCCTGACGTGGGTTATGCTGCTGACGGCTACCGTCATCGACGCTCGCCCAACGATCACCCGGCCCGCGATGATGCCTTCGTTGGCGGACACGACGGGTCAAGCAGGGTCGATCGAGACCGAGAAGATCATGCTCTCGGGTCATGGGCCCGATGATGCCGTGCCATGGGAGTTCACCATCGACGGTGGCCGTCGCGCCGGCGAGCATGCCACGATTCCGGTGCCCTCCAACTGGCAGCAGCAGGGCTTCGGCACTTATAAATACGGCTATGAAAGCAGCACCCGGCCCGAGAACCGCGGACATTATCGGCGGCACTTCGTCGTGCCGACGACGTGGAAGGAACGGCGCGTTCGGCTCGTGTTCGACGGAGCGATGACCGACACGCGAGTGACGGTGAACGGCGTCCAGGCCGGGCCCATCCACCAGGGCGGCTTCACCCGCTTTAGCTTCGACGTGACCAAGCTGGTCAAGGTCGGCGGCGACAACGTGGTCGAGGTCGACGTTGCCGAAGCTTCGGCGAACCCCGACACGAACACGGCCGAGCGCGCCGCCGATTATTGGATCTTCGGCGGCATCTTCCGCCCGGTCTGGCTCGAGGCGACGCCCGAGCAGGCGATCGCGCATGCCGCCGTCGACGCCCGCGCCGATGGCACGCTCGGCGTCGACGTGACCCTCGCCGCGCCGCGTGACGTGACCCGGGTTGAAGGACAGGTCACGGATGGCGGCGGCCTGGTGGGCGCGCCGTTCGCCGCCGCGATCCCGCCGGGCGGGGCCGGCCGTGTGCGACTGGCGACCCGGATCGCCACGCCCCGGTTGTGGACGGCCGAGACGCCCAACCTCTATGCCCTGACGCTGACGCTCTACCGCGGCGACACCGTCGTCCACCGGACGCATGAACGCTTCGGGTTCCGGTCGTTCGAGGTGCGGTCGGGACAGGGGCTGTACCTCAACGGCCAGCGCATCCTGCTGAAGGGGGTCAATCGCCACAGCTTCCGCCCCGACACGGCACGAACGCTGACGCGGGCGGATAATGAAGACGACGTCCGCACGATCAGGTCGATGAACATGAACGCTGTGCGCATGTCGCATTACCCGCCCGACGAAGCGTTCCTGGCGGCGGCCGACGAACTGGGCCTCTACGTGCTCGATGAACTGACGGGCTGGGAGCACGCTCACGACACCGAAGTCGGGCGCCGGCTGGTGCGCGAGATGGTCGAGCGGGACGTCAACCATCCAAGCATCGTCCTGTGGGACAACGGCAACGAGGGCGGATGGAACCGCGAGCTCGACGGCGATTTCGCGCTGTACGATCCGCAGGCGCGCAAGGTCATGCACCCCTGGGAACTGCATGACGGCGTCGACACTAAACACTACCCAACCTACCCCGACGTGGTCCGCCGCCTCGCGAGTCCGAACCTGCTGATGCCGACCGAGTTCATGCACGGCCTGTTCGACGGCGGCGCGGGATCGGGGCTGGAGGATTACTGGAACGCGATCGCCGGGTCGCCGCACGGCGCGGGCGGCTTCATCTGGTCGTTCGCCGACGAAGGTGTGGCCCGCACCGACCAGCACGGCCGTATCGACGAGTTCGCCACCCGCGCGCCCGACGGCATCCTGGGGGCGCGGCACGAGCGCGAACCGAGCTACTTCACCGTGCGCGACCTGTGGTCGCCCGTGCAGGTCCACGCTCCTGTCCTGGACGCGGGGTTCGGCGGCGCGTTGCGCGTAACCAACGGCTATGATTTCACGTCGCTGGATGCGGCAACCTTCGACTGGGTGCTGCTGCGCTTCGCCAAGCCCGGGGATGCTACGATCGCCCCACGCATTCTCCATCGCGGGGTCGCGCACGCGTCGGTCGCGCCGCACGCCACGGGCGAGCTGCTGCTGGCGCTGCCGGCGGACTGGCGGGCGGGCGATGCGCTCTCTCTCACCGCGCGCCACGGCGCGGACGAATTATGGACCTGGGTCTGGCCGATCCAGCCGGCCACGGCACCCGCGCTTCCTGTTGCCCGGCCGCGCGACGCGGCCGCGGTGGCGGTGCGTGACGGCGATACCGTCCGCCTCGTCGCAGGTGATGTTGCGGCACGCTTCGACGCGGCGACCGGGCTGTTGCGCGACGTGACGCGCGGCGGTCGCCGGTTCGCGCTCGCCAACGGCCCGCGCCTCGTGACCATCGCTCCGAGATCGAAGGTCGAGCCGGTATGGACGCCTATGGCCGGCGATGGCGTCACCTTCAGGCCAGCCGCGCCGACGCTGGCCAATCTCGTGGAGGTCAAGCTGCCCTTCGGCCCCGATGACGGCTGGGTTGGCTTCACGTTGAAAATCTCCGCCGACGGCATAACGTGGCGGACTATCTATTCGGGCGAACGCGGCAAGGAAGACGGCGAGCGCTATGTCCTGACGCCGGGCAGGATCGCGGCGGTGCGCGTCACCGGCGCACATGGGTCGAGCGGGGTGGCTCTGGCGGTCGCCTCGGTGCGCCTCGGCTACGAGCCCGGGCGCTTCCCGCCGCCCCGCAATACGCCCGTAACGGTGCGCAGCGGCTTGACCAGCGATCCGCGTACCGGGTCGTCGCAAGCCTGGCTGGAGGCGGATGGGGCAGGGGACATCGACCATGTGCGCTGGACGCTGGCGGCGAATGGCAGGCTCACGCTCGACTATCGCTACGCCTTGTCGGGTGCATTCCTCTATCACGGCGTCAGCTTCGACTATCCGCTGACCGATGTCGCCGCCGTGCGCGCGTTGCTCGATGGGCCCAGCCCGGTCTGGCAAAATCGGCTGCGCGGCACCCGTCTTGGTGTCTACGAAATCGCCACGCGCGACGGCTCGGCGCCGTCACCCGAACGTACCGGCTATCTGGCCGGTCTGCGATGGGCGCGCTTCGCCACTTCGTTCGGCAGCTGGAGCGTGGCGAGCGCCTCGCCGACCTATCTCCGTGTCGGGACGCGCCTGAACGACGCTTCGAGCACCACGATCGAGTTTCCCGGCGGCGATATCGGCTTCCTGGATGCGATCCCGGCCATGGGCTCTAAGTTCATCACCCCCCAAGACTCGGGACCGGCAGGGATGCCCGCCATTGCCGCCGGAACTCATGCGGGCCAGCTGGTCTTCGACTGGGCAACGGCGACGCCCAGAAAGCGAACGCGTCGGGCATCACGCCCTACGTCTCGTGCAAACGCTGCCGGTCGTTAAACCAAGGCCGCGCGATCAGCCGACCCGGCCGATCCAGATCGCGAACGGCGGCAGGTGCAGCGCCCGACCGTCATGCGAAGCGGCGGCCTCGGTGGTGAGCAAGGCGTGCGGCTTCGCGCCGGCCGGCAACGCCATGTCCTGCGCCACCGCCGACATATTGATGGCGACCCAGATCCTCGGTCCTCGGCCAGGCAGCCGCTGCCAAGCCAGGACCCCCGGCGGCACCGTGTCGAGCAGCGTCATCGTGCCACCCTGCAACCCCGGTTCGGATCGCCGTAGGGCGATCAGCGCCTTCGTCCAGCCGAGCAGGGAGGCGGGGTCCGCCTCCTCCGAGGCGACGTTGGCACGCGCGCGGTCGGGGTCGACGGGCAGCCAGGGCGACGGGTTCGTGGTGAACCCCGCCTGCGCTCCCGCCGTCCATTGCATCGGCCGTCGCTCGCCGTCGCGGCCCTTGTCCTGCGGCCACCCCGCCAGCCCAATCGGGTCGCGCACGTCCTCACGCCGCAGCGGCGGGCGCGTCCGCATGCCGATCTCCGCGCCATAGTAAGTGAGCGCGGTCGCCTGCGACGCGTAGAGGATCGTGGCGATGCCCTTAGCGATCGCGATGTCGTGGACACCGTCGGCGAACTTGTCGATCGAACGCTCGGTGTCGTGATTGTCAAACACGAACAGCGGCTGGCCACCCCCGAACCCGGTCTGCGCCTCGCGCAGCCGCCGGCGGAACCAGTCGGGGCTGTAGCGCGGGCCACCGAAGCCGAGTACCGTGTCCATCGGCAGCTGCAACTCGTCGAGCGCCGGCGCGCCATACCAGCGGCGCATCGACGCGGCACCGTCGACCCAGGTCTCGCCGATCAGGACGCGGCTTCCCGAATAGCGGTCGACCATGGCGCGCAGCCGGCGGATGACGGCATGCTCCTCGGGCAGGTCGTCGGTGAGGACGTGGCGCAGCTTCGGCATGCCGAAGGCGTCGAGCCCCCCGGCCGCCGGCTCGTCGCGCAGCGCCGGATCCTCGAACAGCGACGTTACCGCGTCGAGCCGAAAGCCGGCGACGCCGCGATCGAGCCAGAAGCGCATGACATCGGTCATCGCCCGCTCGACCGCCGGATTGCGCCAATTGAGGTCAGGCTGCTGCCGATAGAAGCGGTGATAGTAGAATTGGCGGCGGGCCGGCACCCATTCCCAAGCGGAGCCGCCGAACCCCGACGTCCAGTTGTTGGGCGGCGCACGACCTTCATGCGCGAAGCGGCGCTGGACGGCGTCGACCGAAGGCGCGTCGACGGGGACGCCGTCGCTCCATACATACCAGTCCGCGCGGGGGTTGTCGCGCGACGAGGCCGACTCGCGAAACCAGGGATGCTGGTCCGACGTGTGGTTCAGCACCAGGTCGACGATCACCCGCACGCCCCGGCGATTCCCCTCCGCCACCAGCCGATCGAAGTTGGCGAGCGACCCGAAGCGGGGGTCGATCGATCGGTAGTCCGAGATGTCGTAGCCGAAATCGACCTGGGGCGACGGATAGAACGGCGTCAGCCAGATCGCGTCGACCCCGAGCCGCTGCAGATAGGGCAGTCGGTCGACGACCCCGCGCAGATCGCCGAGGCCATCGCCGTCCGCATCCTGGAAGCTGCGGACATAGACCTCGTAGATTACCGCCCGCTTCCACCAAGGTTGGTTCGTCTCGACGCTGCTCGCGGCGGCGACGAGGCATGGCGGCGTTAGCATCAGCATCGCTGCGAGCAGATGACGGCAGCGGTACGGAAACGAGGCCATCGCGATATGCTCCCAAGTTTGCCCGCCGATTCGGCGCTCGCGGCGTGCAGCGGCAATGTCATGGTGTATGCAAGCCCATGCACGACGCGCAACGAGAAACATGGATGATCTTCGACTGATAGCCAGTCTCGCGTGGCCGGGCCCAAGCGTGTTAGGCCGGCCCCAGCAGTAAGGGAGGCGGATGATGCGCGCAGCTTTGAACGACCGACTGGCAGCCGCTCAGCGCGATCCCGTGCTGATCGATGCAGCGATCGCGATGCAGCGCGGCGACCTGGCGACGGCCGAGCGCCTGCTGAAGGATCGATTGCGGACGGATCATGCCGATATCGCCGCGTTGCGCATGCTGGGCGAACTGGTGGCCAGGGTCGGCCGCCTGCCGGATGCGCAGGACCTGTTCGCGCGCGCGCTGCTGATCGCGCCCGGCTTCACCGCGGCGCGTCGCAACTATGCGGCGATCCTCCACCGTCGCAACCTGCTGGCGGAGGCGCTGGTCGAACTCGATATCCTGCTGGCGGACGATCCCGACGAGCCGGCGACGCTGACGATCAAGGCCGCCGTCCTCGCGCGCGCCGGCGAATATCCGGCGGCGATCGCGCTCTACGAGCGGGTGCTGGCCCGCCACCCGGACCAGGGCCGCCTGTGGATGAGCATGGGTCATGCGCTGAAGACGGTGGGGCGCCAGGACGACAGCGTCGCCGCCTATCGCCGGGCGCTGGCGATCGAGCCCGATTTGGGCGAGGCTTGGTGGAGCCTTGCGAACCTGAAGACGGTGCGGTTCGGGCCCGGCGACATCGACGTCATGCTGGCCGCGGCGGCGCGGGCGCGGGCAACGGCGGATCAGCTGCACCTTCACTACGCCTTGGGCAAGGCGTTCGAGGACGCGGCCGATTACCGCCGATCATTCGAGCATTATTCGACGGGCGCGCGACTGCGCCGTGCGGAGATGCCGTACGACGGCGCTCGGACGGCGCGCCACCTCGAGCGCTCGAAACGGGCGATGACGCGCGAGGCCCTGGCTGTCCGGGCGGGGCAGGGCTGTCCCGATCCCGCGCCAATCTTCGTCGTCGGCCTGCCGCGGTCGGGATCGACCTTGGTCGAGCAGATCCTGGCGAGCCACAGCCAGGTGGAGGGGACGATGGAGCTGTCCGACCTGAACATGGTCGCCCGCAAGCTTGGCGCGGCGGGGGGCGAACCGGACGACTATCTCGACCGCCTGCTCGCCGCCGACGCCGACGCCCTCTTCGCGCTAGGCCAGGAATATCTCGATCGGACGCGCATACAGCGCAAGACCGACCGACCGTTCTTCATCGACAAGATGCCGAGCAACTTCGAGCATATCGGGTTGATCCGGCTGATCCTGCCCAACGCCAAGATCATCGACACGCGCCGCCACCCGATGGCGAACTGCTTCGCGGCGTTCAAACAGCATTTCTCGCGCGGCCAGCGGTTTAGCTACAGCCTCGACGATCTCGGTGCCTACTATCTCGATTACGTCGCGTTGATGGACCACTATGACAATGTCGTGCCGGGGGCGGTGCATCGGGTCTTCTACGAGACGATGGTGACGCAGGCCGAGCGCGAGATCCGCCGGCTGCTGGCCTTCTGCGGACTTCCATTCGAGGCGGCGTGCCTGCAGTTCCATCAAACCGTGCGCCCGGTGCGGACCGCGAGCTCCGAACAGGTCCGCCAGCCCCTGCATACCGCCGCCATCGACCAGTGGCATCATTATCGGCCATGGCTCGCTTCCCTCGATTGTGTCCTGAAAGACACTGTCGTCCGGTATAAGGCAGATCGATTACAATCCGCTTGAAAGCGCTTGCACGTTTGATACGCTGCACCTCGAAAATAGGGGGTAGCTTATGACCGTCCTGACCAACCGCCGGACCGCTTTCTGTTCGTCGCTGCTTGCTTCCGCCCTCGCGTTTCCGGTTCCGCTGCAGGCTCAGACCGATGCCGCTCAATCCGGCATTGCCGTGCCCAATACTGCTGCGGCAAACGGCCCCGAAGCGAAGAACGGCGACCAGATCGCCGACATTGTCGTCACCGCGCAGAAGCGGGTCCAGAATCTTCAGGACGTGCCGGTCAGCATACAGGTGCTGGACACGCGCAAGCTAGATCAGCTTCAGATCCGCGATTTCCGCGACTATGTGAAGTATCTTCCCAGCGTTGCGACCTCGGGGTCCAACCCCGGCAGCAACGCCACCGTCGTGGTGCGCGGCATCGCCACCGACGGCGGCAACTATGTCCAGGGATCGTTGCCGACGGTTGGCATCTATCTCGACGAACAGCCGATTACCACGATCAACGGCGCGGCCGATCTGCACGTCTACGATCTCGCGCGCGTCGAGGTGCTGAGCGGGCCGCAGGGCACGCTGTTCGGTGCGTCGAGCGAAGCGGGGACGATCCGGCTGATCACCAATCGGCCCGACTTCACCAAGCTCAGCGGCGGCTACGATTTGGAGCTGAACCACTACACCGTGAAGGGCGCGATCGGCGGGAAGGCCGAAGGCTTCATCAATGTCCCGTTTAACAACAGCGTCGCGCTGCGGGTAGTCGGCTTCTACGACCATGCCGGCGGCTATATCCGCAATCTGCCGTCGTCGCGGATCTATTATACATCGCAGATCACGGTGAACAACAGTCGCTACGCCGGCGCCAACAACAATCCGGTCGATACCTATGGCGGCCGCGCGCAGCTGGCGATCAAGCTTAGCGACGACTGGATGGTGACGCCATCGTTCGTCGAGCAGGTGCGCGACCGTTTCGGCAACTTCAATTCGTTCCCGGCGCGCGGTGCCGGCCAACTAGTCACGCAGCGTTTCGGCAGCGACTATAGCCATGACGAATTCCACCAAGCGGGCCTGACGATCACCGGCAAGGTCGCCGATCTAGACCTGACTTATGCCGGTACCTATTACGACCGGCATGCCCATGGCGACGTCGATTACGCCGACTATGCCTATTTTTACGACACCATGGGCAGCGGCTTCGGCGCCGGTTTCAAGGACAATGCAGGCAGGATCATCGATCCGACGCAGACCTTCAGCCCGACCACCCGCTCGCAGAAGCTGAGCCAGGAGGTGCGACTGGCGACGCCGACCGACTGGCGTATCCACGGCATCCTGGGTGCCTTCTACCAGCGGCAGAAGGAGTTCTTCGACTACGACTACCACATCAACAACTTGGCGACGTCGCTGAGCGTGACTGGGCACCCCGGTACCTATTATCTCGACATCGGCAACCGCATCGACCGCGATTACGCGGTGTTCTCGCAAGCCGATGTCGACGTCACCAGGCAGCTGACCGTCACCGGCGGCGTTCGCTATTATAAGTATAACAACACGCTGACCGACTTCAACGGCACCAAGGGGTCGGAGGCCGGGTGCATCGGGCCAGCGACGATCAAGGGCGAGCCTTGTACCAGCCTGGGCGTGGTCCGCCCGGATGGTTCGATCGGGCCGGTGCAGGTCAAGGACGACGGCTTCACCTATCGCGGCAACGTGACCTTCAAGATCAACCGCGACCATCTGCTCTACGCGACCGTGTCCGACGGCTTTCGCCCGGGCGGCGCCAACTCGCGCAGCACCGTCAACCCCGGCGCGTCGATCACCTATGGCGCGGAGAAGCTGACCAATTTCGAGCTGGGCAGCAAGAATACGTTCATGAACGGCCGCGCGACTGCGAACCTGACGCTGTTCTGGGAGAAGTGGAACGGCATCCAGCTGGCGGTCGAGACGTTCAGCGCGCTGACCGGTACCGGCGGCATCTACACGACGCAGAATGCCGGTCGCGCGCGGTCGCGCGGTGCCGAGTTCGACTTCAGCGTGCGTCCGATCACCGGGATGACGATCACCAGCGCGTCGACCTATACCGATGCGCGATTGCTGCAGGATTATTTCGACGGCTTCAGCGTCGTCGCGCCCAAGGGGGAGAGGCTGCCGTTCACGTCGCCGTTCAAGTCCAACATCATCGGTCGATACGAGTTTCCGTTCGGCAGCTATCGGGCGCACGTGCAGGCGGCGGAGACATACCAGTCCAAGGCGTGGAACAATTTCGAGACGTCCAATCGCAACTTCTACGGCCAACGCGACGCCTATGCGACGACCGATCTGGCGGCGGGACTGGAGTGGAACAGGATGACGTTCGAATTATATGCGACCAACCTGCTCGACGCGCGGGCGATCACCAATAAGTTCAACGGTTGCGGCGTCGGCACCTGCCGGCCGGATCAATATGTGATCTACAATCAGCCACGGCTCATCGGATTGCGCTTCGGGCAGCGGTTCTGAAATTCGCTGGCTGATTGCTGGCTGACCGGCGTATCGGCATCATCGGCAGCAGTAGCGCGACGCCAGCGCATGACAGGGTATTGAAGATGGCAGCGGCAGAGCCGGGCAACGACAACACGCCGTTCGCGGTACCGGCCCGGCCGGCCGCCACCCGGATTCGCCAGGTCGACAAAGCGGCGTTGCTGGCTCCCGCCGGCGAGCGCACCATGAGCATGGCGGGCTATGAAGACGAATGGATCGACATCGTCGACTATATCATCCGTATTACCGAGCAGATCTGGACCGATCGCGCGCTCGGCCGCATCTATGACACCTACGATGCCGGCTGCACCGTCTATTCTGCATATGGCGTGGTGCGCTCGGTCGAAGAGGTCGTCGCTGCGACCGCCGGGACGATCACCTCCTTCCCCGAGGAGGAGGCTCATCACCTGAACGTCGCCTGGAGCGGCGACGACCGGCAGGGATTCTACACCAGCCATCTCGGCTGGACGCGGATGGTGAACCGCGGCTCGTCACTCTGGGGGCCGGCAACCGGGCTGACCGTCGGCCGCCGGTTCGCCGCCGACTGCATCAGCCACGACAACCGCATCCATACCGAATGGCTGGTTCATGACGCCGGCGCGCTGGTGACTGCACTGGGCCTGTCGGTCGACGACGCGGCGGCGATCGTCGCGGGTGAGCCGCGGCGCGAGCGCTACGTCGTCGCGCCGGTGACTCGACTGGCCGGTCAGGTACCGCCGGGCACCTACGAGGGGACACGCGATACGCCGGAGGGCTGGGCGCGCGGCTTCTTCCACGACGTCTGGACGCGGCGCCGGCTGGACGTGCTGGGGAGCGTCTATGCGCCGAACGCTGTCGCCCATTGGGCGGGCGGGCGCGTCGCCAACGGGCCGCGCAACATCGGCGTGTTGATCATCCGGACCATGGCTTCGCTGCCCGACGGGAAGATGGAGGTCGAGCATGTCTGCTGGTCAGACGAGACCGACGGCATCATCGTGGCGGTCCGCTGGCGGCTGACCGGAACCACCCGGCGCGGCGGCACGCTCGGCGACAAACTGCCGGTCGGGCGTCTCGTCTCGATCCTGGGGATCAGCCACTATCGCTTCCAGGCGAGCCATGTCGTCGAGGAGTGGACGGTGTTCGACGAGGTAGCGGCAATCGCCGACGCGCTGGTCGACTGAGCGCGACCGCTCCGACGGCGCTTACTTCGCGTCGGCCTCCAGCACCGCGACGCCATAGCGGGGTAGGGTGACGACGCGCCGCTCGCCCGGATCGAGCAGGTCGCGCATCGGCCCGGGCAGCGTGACGCGGCGCGGGTCGGCGGCGGTGTTGGTGAGGATTAGTACCTTATGGCCGCCGCCCTCGCGCAAGCCCGCGTCGACCCCGTCCGGTAGTCCGGGCAGCACCGGCGCGACGCCGCTCTCGGTGATTAGCCGCCGCAGCAGCGCGGCGGTCAGCGCCGGATCGAGGGTGGCACCGACATAGGTGATCCGCCCCTTGCCGACGCGCCGCGTCACCGCCGCTGGTTGCCCGTCGAGCCATCCGTTCGAGGCACCATAGCGTAGCAGCACCTCGACGTCGGAGGCGAGCACGTCTAGCCGCTCCGCCCAGGTCGATGCCTGCCCCGCCCTGCCGGAGCCGGCGACCGGCACCGGCCGCTCCAGCGCATACCATTGCGCAACGCGTGCGCCGAGCAGCGCGGCGAGCGGGCCAGGCTGCCGCTCGGGCCACAACCCGTTATCGCCGTCCTTCAGCCCCGTCCGCGCGCCCAGCACGAGGCTGCCGCCGGCGCGGACGTAAGCGGCGAGATTGTCGGCCGCAGCGGGCGTCAGCACGTCGAGCGCGGGCGCGACCACCAGCTTGTACCGGTCGAGCGGCGCGCCGGCCGCCACAACGTCGACCGCATGGGTGAGGTCATGCAGCGGCTGGTAATAGTCGAACAGCGCGTTGGCGGGGATGAAGTCGCGCGCGAAGCGCTGCCAGCCGATCGCCCAGCGGCTAGAATAGTCGTTCAGCACCGCCACCGACGCCGCCACCGACGTCCCCGCCAGCGCCGGCGCGGTGCGCGCGAACTCGCCCGCGACCTGCGCGACCTCGTCATAGACCGGCACCGGCGTCCCGTCCGCGCCGACTAGCACGCCGTGATATTGTTCCTGCCCGTTCAGCGCCGAGCGCCATTGCCAATAGGCGACGGCGTCGGCGCCATGGCCGACTGCGTGCCAGGCGAGTGCGCGCACCTCACCCTTGTCGAGCGAATTGTTGTTGTCGGACCAGTTCACCGTGCCAGGCTGGGTCTCCATCACCCAGAAGTCGCGGTGGAGCAGCCCGCGTACGACGTCGTGCGTCAGGCCCATCCGTGCCGGGTCGAAATGGCCGATACCGACATATTCATCCCACGACGCGAAGTCGAAATCGGCGTTGAGCGTATACAGGTCTTCCGCGTCTGCGTCGGGCGAATAGGTCTCCGCCGTCTTGGCGCGCGCGTCGATCCACAGGTTGGTGGTGATGCGCTGGCGCGGGCCGGCATGCGCGCGGATCACGTCGCGCTGCCCGCGCAGATAGCTGCGATCTGCGTCCGACAGGAACTGCCGCCAGGCGAGCATCAACCCCGGGTTCGCGTCTCGCGTCTCGGGAAAGGGGATTTGCTTCCAGTCGCTGTAGGTCTGCGACCAATAGGCGGTGGTCCAGCGCACGTTCAGCGCGTCCAGCGTGCCGTAGCGGTGCCGCAGCCAGTCCTGGAACTGCGTGCGGGTGCCGGCGCTAAAGTCGTCCGAGCCGGGCTCGTTGTCAACTTGCCAGCCGATCACGTTCGGGTCGCCGCCGAAGCGGGCCGCCATCCGCTCGACCAACGCCCCCGCCAGCGCGCGGAAGCGGGGATTGAAGTTGTCCGCCTGATGACGGCCGCCATGCTTGGCGCGGCTACCATCGCGCAGCGTGCGCAGCGTTTCGGGATAGGCGCTGGTCAGCCAGGCGGGCGGGGCGGCGGTGGGCGTGCCGAGCACGACGGCGATATGATGGCGCTCGGCGGCGCGAACGGCGCGCTCCAGCCAGTCGAGCTGATACACGCCTTCACGCGGCTCCAGCGTGCTCCAGGCGAACTCGCCGATCCGCACGAACGAGACGTGCGCGGCCTGCATCAGCGCAAGGTCGGCATCCCAGCGCGCTTCCGGCCATTGTTCGGGATACCAAGCGACACCGACCATCGGCACGGCGGGGGTCGCCGGGCGCGAGCCCGATGTGGGAGCGGCTGGAACCGGCTGCGCCGGCTGCGCCGTAACGGCAGTAGCGAACAGCGCTAATGTCGCGCAAATCATCGGGTTCCTTTCTCCGCGGTGCAGGCTAATCGCGCCCGTGATGCCCTTGTCGACTATAGACAGGGCATTTTGCAAGCACTTGCAAGCATCGCCCCCGAAGCGACGCACAGGCATATCAGGGTGCGTCCGCGAAGCCCGTCTGCAGCAGTCCCGGGAACAGCCGCTGTTCGGCGATAGCCGTGCGGCCGGCGATACGCCGCGTCATCATCTCAGCCGCCGCCTGCGCCATCGCCTCGATCGGCTGGCCGACGGACGGGATCCGGTAGCTGAGCCAGCGGCCCGCCTCGATCCCGTCGAAGCCGGCGACCGCCACCTCCTCCGGCACGCGGCGGCCTTGCTGCACCAGCGCATCCTTCGCGCCGATCGCCATCATGTCGTTGGCGGCAATGATCGCGGTGAAGTCGACGATCCCCCGATCCGCCCAGTGGCGCACCGCGGCGACGCCGTGATCGTAGTCGAAGTCGCCGCGAAAGTCGGCCGCGACCACGCCGCCGGTACCGGCCAGCGCATCCTCCACGCCGCGCATCCGTTCGCGCCCGACCAGCGAGTCGAGATCGGCGCGGATCAGCGCGAAAGATCGGTGGCCGCCGGCCATCAGGTGCCGCGCGATCATCTCTCCCGAGGCGTGATGGTTGCAGCTGACGGACGATGTGTCCGCCTGGTCGGAGCGGTTGTAGAACAGCAGCGGCACCCGCGCGCGATCGAACTGCGCGCGATGCTCGGCCGGGATCGTCGCGGCGGCGATCACGCCGTCCAGCCGATAGGACAGGATGTGATCGACCACCCCGCCGATCTCCTCGTCCTCCTCGATCAGGAACAGCATGATCCTGAGCCCCAGCGCCGAGAAGGCGCGCGACAGCGCCAGCAGCACCTCGGGATGGTGCCGGTTCGTTTCGGAGAACAGGATCAGGCCGATGACGTTGGAACGTTGCGTCGCGACCGCGCGCGCCATGACGTTAGGGCGGTAACCGAGCTCGCTGGCGGCGCGGACGATCCGGGCGCGCTTTTCCGGCGACACGCTCGCGCCCGGCGTGAAGGCGCGCGAGACGGCGGACGCCGAGACGCCGGCGGCGCGCGCTACGTCCTCCGAGGTCAGACGGCGATGCCCGTCCGCGGCCTCGACGACCGCCGGTTTGCGCCGCGACGTCACGCAGCGGCAACGCCGCGTGATCGTTTGCATACCCCTGCAATCATCGTCTACGCTCGGCCGATCATGTCACCCGTCACCTACCAATGAATAGTGACGGCCGCAATGAGCCGTTCATCGGCGAGGCACCGCCGCTCACCCGCCGCCTGAAGCTCGCCTATGGCGTCGGCAGCATGGCCGAGGCGATCGTCTATTCCTCGACGACGCAGTTCCTGCTGCTGTTCTACAATCAGGTGCGCGGGCTGTCGGCGGGGGGCGTCGGCGTGGCGCTGGCGGCGGGGCTGGCGGTTAACGCGGTGATCGACCCGCTGGTCGGCAGCTGGTCCGACCGCACCCGCTCGCGTTGGGGGCGGCGTCATCCCTTCATGTTCGCGGCCATCCTGCCGGTCGCGCTGACGCTGTTCGGCCTGTTCAATCCGCCGTCGGGCCTGCCCGCCTGGGCCGAGCTCGGCTGGCTCGGTTTGCTCTACATCCTGCTCCAGCAGGCGCTGACCGTCTTCCACACCCCGCATCTGGCAATGGGCGGGGAGCTGACGCCCGACTATATCGAACGGACGCAGGTAATGAGCTACAACACCTTCTTCCTGTGGGCGGGCGACACCTTCTGCTGGCTCGCTAGCTTTGGACTATTTTTCGCGGCGACAGCGCGCTTCCCCAACGGCGCGCTCGACCCCGGCCATTATCTTCGCTTCTCGACGGTCATCGCGCTGCTGGTCGGCACGATCCTGTTTGCGTCGGCGTTCTTCACGCGCTCGCGGATCCCGTGGCTGCCCGCGCCCGCGCCTGATGCCGGGCGGTTCACGCTGCGTGCCTTCGCCGGCGACGTTCGCCACGCGCTGGCGAACCGCAACTATGTGCTGTTACTGGTCAGCATGTTCTTCCTTTCGCTGATGCAGGGCGTGCGCGGCGGGCTGTGGATCTACACCGCGACCTTCTACTGGCAGCTGAGCAACGCGCAGATCACCTGGTTCGCGCTCGGCAGCTTCGTCAGCTACAGTTGCGGGTCGCTGATCGTCGCGTGGCTGCACCGGCGGTTCGACAAGCGGCTGACCGGCGCGGTCGCGGTGGCCGTCTACAGCGTCGGTCCTGCTATCCCGCTGGCGCTAGGCTGGCTAGGCGTGCTCGGCAGCGGCACGCCGGGGCTGCTCGCGATCCTGATCGCCTTCTCGCTGCTACAGCATCTGCCATACAGCCTGATGACGACCACCATGTACTCCGCGCTGGCTGACATGGCGGACGAGAACGAGCTGCGCTTTGGCGAGCGGCAGGAGGGGGTGCTGTTCTCCACCCAGACCTTCTTCGCGCGGCTCGACCAGGCGGTCGGCGCGGCGCTTGCCGGCGGTGTGCTGACGCTGGTCGCGTTTCCCGCAGGCGCTCAGCCGGGGCATGTCGCGGCACCGGTGCTGGCGGGCGTGGCGCTCGCCTATATCGCCTCGACCCTGCCCGGGCTGGCCGCCGCCGCCGCGTACACGCGCGTTCGGGTGACGCGCGCCAGCTATGCCGCGACCCGTGCGGGGCTGGACCAGTCCCCCGCCTAGTCTGCGGCCGCCTTACGCCCCAGCGTTTCGGGAAGCGCCAGCCACACCGCCGCACCGATCAGGTAGACGACCCCGCCGAGCGCCATGATCCAGACAAGGCCGAAGCGTTCGCTGAACGCCGCGATGAACAATGGCGCGCCCATCGCGAAGATATGCCCGGCATGGAACAGCGCCGCGCCATGCGAGCGCAGCCGCTCGGGGAACAGTTCGGCGAACCAGACCCCCCAGGCGGACGTGCAGGACAACCCAATGCCGAAGGTCAGCGCGGCGGTGTCGAGCGCCCAGCCGCCCAGTCCGCCAAACAAGAACGCGTCGATCGCGGCCGCCGCGAGTACGTACCCGGCGGCGGCGCTGCGCCGGCCGAAGCGGTCGGAGACCCAGGCCCAGAAGAAGCTGCCGCCCAGCGACCCCGTCCCCAGCCACGCCACCGTCGCGCCGATCCGCGTCGCGTCATAGCCAAGCACCTGCCTAAGATAGAGCGTCACGAACCCGGCGAATAGCTGGTAAGCGTTGAAGTCGATCCCCGACAGGAGGATGCAGCCGACCGTGACCCATCGCCACCGCGCCGACAGCATCTCGCGCCAGCCGCCGCTTGCTGCGCTCGTTACCGGCCGATATTCCGGTTCCGCGCCGGGGTCGCGTGGGACCAGCAATGTCGCGACCGGCGCGATCAGCAGCGGCGTGGCTCCTAGCCACATCAGCCAGTGCCAGCGCGCATCGCCCAGCGCGCCGCCGACCAGCCCCAGCATGATGTTCGACAGCGGATACATCGCCGAGTTCAGCGCGATCAGCCGACCGCGCACGCCGACCGGGAACAGCGCCACGACCAAGCCCGTCGCAACCACGTAATAGCCGCCCAGCGCGGCCGACATCGCTCCGCGCACCCCGAACCACAGCGGGAAGCCGGTCGCTAGCGCCTGAAGCACGGCGGCACCCCCGATCGCGGCGGCTATCGCGCCGACCGCACGGCGGCGTCCGGCCCAGGCCACGAAGCTCGCCCACCCGAACGCGCCCGCGGTGACGCCGATATTCTGCGCGACCGACAGGTTCGCCGTCTGGCTGAGCGAGAAGCCATAGTCGGATACCAAATACGGCCGGACGTAGTCGACGACGTTGAAATTGTAGCAATAGAACAGATAGCCGGCGAGAACGACGAGATAGGCGGCGATCCGCCGTGCCAGCGGGGCTGCCGCCATCCCGCGCGATGCGTCGGTGTCGGTCGGGAGGGACGCGGCGACGCCGCTTCGGTCCCCCGGAACGCCCGCAACCTCCATCGTCGTTCCGGCACTTTCCATTGTGATCAGCATGCGGGCGAGGTTTTGCTATTGCAAGCCCATGCAGGGGCCGGCACTCCCGCGTACATCGCCATCAACCGAACGGGATTTGCCGTGACTGATTTCCAAGCCGAGAAGCAGGTGGTCCGCCAGCTCCACGCCGCCATCGCGGGTGCCACGCCGGACACGATCGCAGACGTGCTGGCGCAGCACGTGTCGCCCGACTGGCATTGGCGCGGCATGCATCCGTTTCACGAGCAGCGTGGGTCGGAGGCGGTGGCGGCAAGCTTCTGGCGGCCCCTGCTGACCGCCTTCACCCGCGTCCAGCGCCGCGCCGACATCTTCATGGCCGGACTTAACGAGATGGACGGGTTCAAGAGTCGTTGGGTCGTTCAGATGGGGCATATGATGGGGCTGTTCGACCGGCCGCTGCTCGGCATCCTGCCGACGGGACGGATCGCGATGCTGCGTTTCGTCGAGTTCAACCGGGTCGAGAACGGCCGGATTACCGAGACTGCGTTGTTCTGCGACCTGCTTCACCTGATGATGCAGGCCGGGCAATGGCCGCTGCCGCCGCAGACGGGCGCGCACCTCGTCCAGCCCGGGCCGATGACGCACACCGGGCTGATGTACGACGCCCAGCCGCCCGAACGCGGCAAGGCGACGCTGGCGGCGATCAACGCCATGCTCGACAACCCCTACACCAGCGTCGACGGGGTCGATGAGGAGACGCGGCTGCGGCGTGCCTGGCACGACGACATGATCTGGTGGGGCCCCGCCGGGATCGGCGCGACCTACACTATTCCGCGCTACATCAAGCAGCATTGCGAACCGTTCGACGACGCGCTGCACGAGGGCTATCGCTTCAACGGCCACCTGTGCCGGATGGCGGAGGGCGATTTCGGCGGCTTCTTCGGCTGGGCGAACCTGACGCTGCAGAACGCCGGCGGTTATCTCGGCATGACCGCGGGGCCGGGGCCTGCTGACATGCGCGTCGTCGACCTGTATCGGGCGCAGGACGGAAAGCTGGCGGAGAACTGGATCTTCATTGACATCCTGCACTTCCTCAACATGCAGGGTCTGGACGTGCTCGGCCGGATGCAGTCGATCCGCGTCTATTGAGGGGCGGCGCTGGCGAACGGGCCGAGCAGGACGCCGGTGAAGCCGCCCGCCGACGACGTGGCCAGGAGCGACCCGTCCTGGACCTCGCCGACCGGCCGCCAGTGCCGGCCGTCGAGCGCATAGGCGAAGGCATAGCGCGGCCCTTGCGCGACGATCCGCAGGTCGACCGCGCCATGGCCGGGAAGGGCGACCCTCGCGACCGGCCGGCCGTCCCGCGGATC
>NZ_CAHJXA010000021.1 GCF_903644135.1 Sphingomonas bacterium
CCAGCGCCGCCGCCGCCGGCGCGGTCTGGATGCCAAACCCGCCCTGGCCGGCGCACCAGAAGAAGCCGGGCACCCGCGGGTCATGGCCATAGACCGGCACGCGGTCGGGTGCGAAGCTGCGCAGCCCCGCCCAGCGCCGCTCGACCGCCGCGACCCGCCAGTCGACCACCTGCTCGAAGCGATCGATCGCGATCGCTACATCCAGCTCCTCCGGCGCGGCGTCGCAGGGGTCGGTCGCGGTCTCGTCGTGGGGCGACAGCCACAGCCGCCCGCCGGCCTCGGGCTTGAAGTAGAAGCGGCCGGCGATGTCGGCGACGTGCGGCACGTCGGCGGCGACCGGCGGATCGGTGCGTAGCTGCGCGATCGTCCGGCGATAGGCGCGGATGCCGAGCGGCGCGACGCCGCAACGCTGCGCGACGGTGTCGGCCCAGGCACCGGCGGCATCGACGATCAGCCTCGCCGCGATCGGGCCGGCCTTGCCGCCGTCGATCCGCCAGACGCCGTCGCGCCGCGCCGCGCCCTCCAGACTGGCGTCGGTCAGCAGGTGCGCGCCATGGCGGCGTGCGGTCGCAAGCGCGTCGGCATGGAGCGCGGCGACGTCGATATAGGCGCAGCTGCCTTCCCACACTCCATGCACCCATTGGGGCCGGAGCCCCGGCACCAGCGCAGCCGGGTCGCAGCGCCGGAGCGCCACCGGGCTGTCGGCAAAGGCGGCGAGGAACGCGTCGATCGCCGGCTCGTCCTCCGCCCGGCCGATATGGAGCGAGCCGAGCGGCTGGAGATAGCCGCCGGTTTGCAAGGCCGCACCCGAGGCGGTGGTCAGCGGCTGGATCGCCGTCCCGCCATAGGTCTCCGACCAGAACGCCGCGGAGCGGCCGGTGGCATGATAGCCGGGCGCGGCCTCTCCCTCCAGCAGCACCACGCTGGCATGGGGCGCGACCTCGGCGGCGAGGGTGGCACCGGCGATGCCGGCTCCGACGATGGCGATGTCGTAGGTCATGGGCGCGCTCTCACGTCGAGGAAGGTGTCGATCGCCGCCAGTGCCCGGTCGCGCACCGGATCGGCCTCGCGCAGGATCTCATGCGCCGATTCGCGTCCGAACCTGATCAGCTCGCCGCGCGGCAGCCGGCGTGCCACCCTGATCGTCGCGCGCGGATCGACCAGTCCGTCGGCCTCGGCGACCAGCAGCAAGGTCGGCGTCGGCAGCGTGTCGAGCCGCGGATCGGCGACCAGCGCCCGCGTCGCCGCGAACGCTTCCGCCAACCAGCCCCAGCTCGGCGGCCCCAGTCGGATCGTCGGATTGCGCTCGTGCCACCAGCCCTCGTCGGCATAACGCGACGCGTCGCCGGTCAGGAGGTGACGGCGCGTGGCGAGCGACACCGGCTGCTTGCCGTCCCGCCACGCCGGGGTGGCCGGGTCGCGATAGCGCACCATCCACCCGGCGATGCGCGCGCCGAGCCGCTCGCCGACCGGCGAGCGCAGCCCCAGCATTGGCGCGACCAGCACCGCCGCGTCGGGGTCGATCGCGCCCTCCACCATCGCCCGCAACGCCAGATAGCCGCCCATCGAATGGCCGATGATCCCCCGCGGCCCGTCGCCCGCCGCCGACCAGTCGCGCCACAGCGCCGCCAGGTCGGCGATCCAGGGGGTGAAGTCGTCGGCATGGCCGACATGCGGGTCGGCACTGAGCCGTCCCGAACCGCCCTGTCCGCGCCAGTCGAACGCGGTGATCGACCAGCCCTGGCGATGGAAGTGGCCGAACGTCTCCAGATGCTTCTCGATCGGGTCGCCGCGGCCGCCCTGGATCATCAGCCGCCCGCGTCCTCGCGAGTTGGGCCAGTCGAACCGGCGCAGCGGCCAGCCGTCAGGGGCGGTCCAGGTCGAGAGCGTCGCCGCATCGGGAACGGCGCGGCGAATGGGATCGGGTTGGGTCATCGGACGGCATGGTTACGGTTTGGCAAGGCATCGCGTCTAGCACAGCGGCATGGCTGGGGGACATGCGCCATTGCTGTTGCTGATGCTGCTCGCCGGGCTGTTGCTCGCCGCGGGGCTGGAGGACGTGCGCTCGCGGGAGATCGCCAACCGCAAGAACGCGGCAATCGCCCTGCTCGCGCCGCTCTGGTGGTGGGCCAATCACCTGTCGCTGTGGCCCGACATCGCCCTGCAGGTTGCGATGGCGACGGCGGTGTTCGCGCTGTTTGCCGGCGCGTTCGCGGCCGGCTGGATGGGAGGCGGCGACGTTAAGATGATCGGCGCGCTGGCCTTGTGGCTACCGGTCGGCAGCTTGCTGCAGATGCTGATGACGATGTCGGTCGTCGGCGGCGGCGTGACGCTGGCGATGCTGATCGAGACGCGGCTGCGCCGGGGCGGCGGCCCCGGCGAGCCGCTGCCGATCGAGGTGCCGTACGGGGTCGCGATCGCGATCGCCGGGCTGCTCGCACTACCGCGAACAGGTTTTTAACCATTTGCCGCGCATCTTCGGGTCCACGCTAACGGGCCGCGCTGGAAAGGCTGATCAGGGTCATGGATAGTCGCAAGATCATATTGCTGGCCGGCGCGCTGGTCGTCGCGGCGATCACCGCCTTCATGGCGCGGTCGCTGCTGATCGGCAGCGGCTCGCCGCAGGCGGTCGCGATGGGAATGCCCGCAGCCCCGATCGACGGCCCCGAAGTGCTGGTCGCCACCCGTGCGCTGCCGGTCGGCACCATCCTCGACGCCACCGCGCTGAAGTTCCAGCCCTGGCCCAAGGAGCTGGTCGACGGGGCCTATTACCTCAAGGACAAGACCGACCTGCATTCGCTGCAGGGCACCGTCGTGCGCAACGCGATCACCGCGGGGCAGCCGATCACCCAGGGCGCGCTGGTCAAGCCCGGCGACCGCGGCTTCCTCGCCGCCGCGCTCGGTCCGGGGATGCGTGCCGTCACCTTCCCCGTGTCGACGCAGAGCGCGGTCGCGGGTTTCGTGTTTCCGGGCGACCGCATCGACCTGGTGCTGACTCAGAGCGTCGCCGGCGGCGGCGACGGCCAGCCGCTCAAGGTGTCGGAGACGATCATGCGCAACGTGCGCGTCCTCGCCACCGACCAGCGCACCGACAACACCACCGACGAGGCGGGCAAGACGGTCGTCAAGACCTTCGGCTCGGTCACCGTCGAGGCGACGCCCAAGCTCGCCGAGCAGCTCGCCGTGGCGCAGACGCTGGGCAGCATCTCGCTGTCGCTGCGCAGCCTTGCCGACAATTCGAGCGAGCTGGAACAGGCGATCGCGTCCGGCGCGGTCCACGTGCCCGAGGGGACCTCGCCCAAGGCCGAGAAGGCGATGCTGGCGCAGATCGCCCGGCAGCCGCAGGTCGGCGAGACCACCTTCGCCACCGGTGCCGACGTATCGCGCTTCGCCCGTCGCTCGGTGCCGAGCAAGCCCGATGGCGGCATCGGCATCCCAATGGGCGGCAGCGGACCGGCCGACGGCACCCTGACCGCGCGGGTCAAGGACGCCAAGGAGGCGATGGTCGAGGTCGGCCCCGTCATCCGGATCGCGCGCGGCGCTGCCATCACTGTAGTTCCCGTGGGGGGAAAGAACTGACATGACACGCAAGCTCACCTTGATCGGCCTGCCGTTGGTGGCGCTGCCGACGCTGCTCGCCGCAGCGCCGCAGCACTCGTCAGCCCGGCACCCGGCCATCGCCCACTCGGCCAAGCGTCCCACCGTGCACTTGGCGTCGCGGCCGATCGGCACGGTTCAGCCGACAACCGAAGTCATGCTGTCGACCGGTCAGGGCGAACTGATCAACCTGCCTGCCGACGTCAGCGACGTCTGGGTGTCCAACCCCGCCGCCGCCGACGTCTACATGAGCAGCCCGCACCAGATCCATCTGCTGGGCAAGGATTTCGGCGAAGCGACGCTGTTCGCGACCGACGCGAAGGGAGCGGTGATCTACGCCGCCAACATCCGCGTCGCGCAGAACCTGACGTCGATCGACCGCATGATCAAGCTGGCGATGCCGGATGCGGACATCCGCGTCACCACCGTCGGGCAGATCGCGGTCATCACCGGCACCGTGCAGTCGCCCGCCGAAAGCGCCCAGGCCGAGCAGCTGATCACCGCCGTGCTCAACCCCGGCGTCAAGCCCGGGCCCGACGCACAGCTCAAGATCGGCGTCATCAATCGCCTGAAGACCGCGACGCCGCTCCAGGTGATGCTGCAGGTGCGCATCTCCGAAGTCAGCCGCAGTTTCGTCAAGAACATCGGCGCCAACCTGCAGAACCGCGCGATCGGCAACGGCGCGCTGCTCAGCATTGCGCAGGGCCGGCAGGGCACGATCTCGACTACGCCAGGCACGCCGCCTGCCGGGTACATCAACGGAGCGCCCGTCGACGCCCTCGGCGTGCCCGTCCCGATCGCGGCCAATGGGCTGCTGCCGGGGCAGACGCAGCTCACCCAGCCTGCGCAGAACGGATCAAGCGCGCTGATCGGCCTGGCCGGTCACGCGCTGGGCATGGACCTGCTAGGCTCGCTCGATCTGGGCGAGACCATCGGCCAGGTGTCGACGCTCGCCAACCCAAACCTGACCGCGCTGTCCGGCGAGACCGCGACCTTCCTGGTCGGCGGCGAAATCCCGATCCCGATCAGCCAGGGCCTTGGCGCTGTCTCGGTCGAGTATAAGCAATACGGCATCAGCCTCGCCTTCACGCCGACGGTCCTGGCCGACGGCCGCATTTCGCTGCGCGTCCGCCCCGAAGTGTCGGAGCTGAGCTCGGCCGGCGCGGTGCAGCTGAACGGCACCACCATCCCTGCGCTCACCACAAGGCGCGTCGAGACCAGCGCCGAGCTCGGCTCGGGGCAGAGCATGATGATCGGTGGCCTGCTGCAGAACAGCCACAACAATTCGATCCAGAAGACCCCCGGCCTTGGCGACGTGCCGGTGCTGGGCGCGCTGTTCCGCTCCAACGGCTGGCAGCGTAACGAGACTGAGCTGGTGATCGTCATCACCCCCTATCTGGTAAAGCCGGTCAACAACCAGGCCGACATCGCCCTGCCGACCGATGGCGAGAAGGCCCCAACCGACCTGCAGCGCGTGTTCCTCGGCGAACTCGGCAGCGGCACCACCGGCGGCAAGCGGCCGGTGCCGACCATGGCACCGATGCCCGCCGCCACGCAGGCGATCGGCGCTGCCGCTCCGGTCCAGCCGACACCGACGCCGCTCGCTGCCGCAAGCCCTGAGCCGCGCCTGCCCAAGAAGCAGGGCAAGGGCGAGGCCGCGGCCACCCCCGGCTTCTCCAACTGATCCGTCATTCAAGGACCGCCCTCGCAATGACCAAGCATCTCCTCCTCACCGCCCTCGCCCCGGCGCTGCTCCTCGGCGGCTGCATGGGCACCGAAAACCGCGGCCTCGAATCGGTGCACCAGCCGGTCGTCAGCCGCAGCGACTATCTGCTCGATCTCGCGACCGCGCCCGGCGGGCTGTCGAGCGGCGAGACGCAGCGGCTGGCCGGCTGGATGGATTCGATGCACCTCGGCTATGGCGACCATGTCGCGATCGACGACCCCGCCGGCGATCCCCGCGCCCATGCCGCCGTCGCCGCGATTGTCGCGCGCCACGGCCTCCTGCTGACCGCCGACGTCCCCGTCACCGGCGCACCGGTGACGCCGGGCACGGTGCGCGTCGTCATCAGCCGGATGCACGCGCATGTGCCGGGCTGCCCCGACTGGAGCCGCAACGAGAGCAGCGAGTTCAACAGCAACACCTCGTCCAATCAGGGTTGCGCGATCAACTCCAACCTGGCCGCGATGATCGCCGACCCGGCCGATCTCGTGCGCGGCCAGCCCGGCAGCGGCACCAACGATCCCGCCACCAGCTATCGAGCGATCGACGCCTATCGCAAGGCGGCTCCCACCGGTGCCGGCAACACCGTCAAGGCCCAAGGCACCGGAGGCAAATAGGCCATGAACGCACCCTGGAAACCCGCCAGCCTCGCCACGCGCGATCCGTTCGTCGCATTCGTCTGCGACGAGACGACCGCCGAGGCGATCCGGCCGATCGCCGCCGAACTCGGCTGGTCGCCCGACAAGGTCAACAAGGGCGGCCTGCGCAACGCCGTCCAGTCGCTGTCGGTGTCGGCGAGCCCGCACATCCTGTTCGTCGACCTGTCGGAGTCGGGCGATCCGCTCAACGACATCAACGGCCTGGCCGAAGTCTGCGAGCCCGGCACCGTCGTGATCGCACTCGGCCAAGTCAATGACGTGCGGCTGTACCGCGACCTCGTCGCGAGCGGCATCCACGATTACCTGCTGAAGCCGGTCAATCCCGACATGCTGCGCGACGCGTTCGGCGCGGCGCAGGCGATGCTCAACGCGCCCAAGCAGGTCGAGGCGTCGGTCGACCGGCCGCATCGCTCGGTGGCGGTGATCGGCACCCGCGGCGGCGTCGGCGCATCCACGGTCGCGACCTCGCTGGCATGGCTGATGAGCGACAAACAGGGCCAGTCGACCGCATTGCTCGACCTCGACGTGCATTTCGGCACCGGCGCGCTGGCGCTCGACCTCGAACCGGGCCGCGGCCTGACCGACGCGATCGAGAACCCCAGCCGCATCGACGGACTGTTCATCGAGCGCGCCATGGTCAAGGCGTCGGAGAAGCTCGCGGTGCTCAGCGCCGAAGCGCCGATCAACTCGCCGATGATGACCGACGGCTCCGCCTTCTACCAGCTGCAGGAGGAGATGCGCGCCGCGTTCGAGTGCACGGTCGTCGACCTGCCGCGCGGAATGCTCGTGCAGCACCCGCACCTGATCGCCGACGTCCAGATCGCGGTGATTGTCACCGAACTGACGCTGGCCGCCGCGCGCGACACGATCCGCATCCTGTCATGGATGAAGAGCAACGCGCCGGGTACGCGGGTCTTCCTGCTCGCCAACCGCATCCACCCCGGCGCGCAGCTGGAGATCAGCCGCAAGGATTTCGAGGGCTCGATCGAGCGCAAGATCGATGTCTCGGTGCCGTTCGACCAGAAGCTGGCCGCGCAGGCGGCCAAGCTGGGCAAGCCGCTGGCGGAAGCCGGCAAGAACAGCAAGACGGTCGCCCCGATCCTCGACCTCTCCGCCAAGCTGGCGGCGTTCGACGAGGACGACGCCCCCAATCCCGCCGGACCGGCGAAGAAGGGCGACTCGCTGATGGGCAAGCTCGACCTCAAGGGGTTGATCGGCAAGCGCGGCGGCAAGGTGTCCAAGTGACCGGCTCAGCATCGGAGGGATGATCGCACCATGCCGATGATCCTGATCGTGATGACCGGCAGCCTGGTGATGATCGGGCTGCTGCTGTTCGCCTTTGCCGGCCCGTCGGCGGCGAAGGCGGGCAGCCGGCGGCTGTCGTCGGTGCGAGATCGCCACCGCGAAGGCGTCGTCGCCGAGGCTCAGATGCGCCGCATCGCCACCAACCGGCAGACGCGTAGCGACGCGGCGTTCGGCCGCATCCTCCCCAATCCGGCGCTGCTGGCCAAGCGGCTGGCGATGACCGGCAAGGACTGGACGGTCAGCAATTATGGCACCGCCTCGGCCGGCCTGCTGGCGTTTACGTTCCTGGCGTTGATGCTGAAGGGCGCGCCGGCATTGCTGGCGCTGTTCCTCGGCACCATGGTCGGTATCGGCCTGCCTCACTTCGTCGTCGGCTTCTTCATCAAGCGGCGGATCGCGAAGTTCACCGCGCGGTTCCCCGACGCGATCGATCTGCTGGTGCGCGGGCTGCGTTCGGGCCTGCCGATCAGCGAGACGATGGCGGTGGTCGGCCATGAGCTGGACGGCCCGGTCGGCGTCGAGTTCCGCAGCATATCCGACAAGATGAGGATCGGCCGCACCATGGACGCGGCGCTGCAGGAGACCGCGGACCGGCTCGGCACGCCCGAGTTCCAGTTCTTTGTCATCACCATCGCCATCCAGCGCGAGACCGGCGGCAACTTGGCCGAGACGCTCTCCAACCTTGCCAGCGTGCTCCGGATGCGTGGTCAGATGAAGCTGAAGATCAAGGCGATGTCGTCCGAATCCAAGGCGTCGGCGTACATCGTCGGCGCGCTGCCGTTCATCGTCTTCATCATGATCTGGTGGATCAGCGCCGATTATATGCAGCGCTTCTTCATCGACCAGCGGCTGATCGTCGCCGGCCTTGGCGGGTTGCTGTGGATGGGCATCGGTGGCTTCATCATGGCCAAGATGGTCAGCTTCGAGATCTGATGATGAACCAGGCCGCTGCCATCCACCACCCCAGCCTGCTCGGGATCGACGTCGTCACCGTCGCGACCTTCCTGTCCGGCGTGGCGGCGTTCATGATCCTGTTCGCCATCTATACCGCGACGACCTCGCGCGACCCGATGACGAAGCGCGTCAAGGCGCTCAACGACCGGCGCGAGCAGCTCAAGGCGGGCATCACCGCCTCGACCAAGCGCCGCGCCAAGCTGGTGCAGCGCAACGACACCGCCGACCGAATGAAGGTGCTGCTGTCGAACCTCAAGGTCCTGCAGGACAGCCAGCTCAAGGTCGCGCAGGTCAAGCTGATGCAGGCCGGCATCCGCTCCAAGGAATGGGCGGTTGGGGTGATCTTCGGCCGCATGGTGCTGCCGATCGTGTTCGGCGCGTTCATCCTGTGGCTGGTCTATTATGTCGATTACTTCCCGACCTGGGGCCCGCTGAAGCGTTACGGCCTGGTCGCGATGACGTTCGTGCTGGCCTACAAGGCTCCGGACATCTTCCTCAACAACAAGATCACCAAGCGCAGCCATGCGATCCGCAAGGGCCTGCCCGATGCGCTCGACCTCTTGGTCATCTGCGCCGAGGCGGGGCTGACCGTCGACGCCGCCTTCCACCGGGTCGCGCGCGAGCTGGGGCGCGCCTATCCCGAGCTCGGCGACGAGTTCTCGCTGACCGCGATCGAGCTGGGCTTCCTCAGCGATCGGCGTCAGGCGTTCGAGAACCTCGCCATGCGGGTAAAGCTCGACGCGGTGAAGGGCGTCGTCACCACCATGATCCAGACCGAGAAATACGGAACGCCTTTGGCCAGCGCGCTGCGTGTGCTGTCGGCGGAGTTCCGCAACGAGCGCATGATGCGCGCCGAGGAGAAGGCGGCGCGGCTGCCGGCGATCATGACCATTCCGCTAATCCTGTTCATCCTGCCGGTGCTGTTCATCGTCATCCTGGGCCCGGCAAGCTGCTCGATCAGCGACGCGTTCAAGGGCGGGATCTGAGCCGGGGGCCGCAGATCAGCCAAAGTTGATCTGCGGCCCCGACTGACGACGCGGCCTTGCCGCGTCAGGCCATCACCCCGCCAGCTTGCCGGCAACCGTGGCAATGCGCTGGCCCTGGTAGCGCGCGCCCGCCAGTTCCAGCTCATGCGGCTGGCGGCTGCCATCGCCGGACGCGATCGTGGTCGCACCGTAAGGCGTGCCGCCCAGCACCTCGTCGACGCCCATCTGGCCCTTGAAGCCATAGTCGAGCCCGACAATCACCATGCCGTGATGGATCAGGTTGGTCAGGATCGAGAACAGGGTCGTCTCCTGCCCGCCATGCTGGCTGGCGGTCGAGACGAACGCACCGCCCACCTTGCCGACCAGCGCGCCCTGCATCCACAACCCGCCGGTGGTGTCCCAGAACGCGGCCATCTGCCCTGGCATCCGGCCATAGCGGGTCGGCGAACCGACAATGATCGCGTCATAACCGGCGAGCGCATCGGGGCCCTCGATGAGCGGATGCGCGGTATCGGTCTTGAAATGCGCGCCCTGGACGATCTCGTCGGGCGCGGTTTCGGCGACGCGGCGGATATCGACCTCCGCCCCCGCGGCGCGAGCGCCCTCGGCGACGGCATCGGCCATCTGTTCGACATGGCCGTAGGACGAGTAATAGAGAACGAGAACCTTGGTCATGGCACTTCCTTTCGTGATGTGATCAGTCGGCATCGACCAGAACGATCTCGGCGTCGTCGAGAGCCGTGATCGTGACGCTGCCGCCACCCGACAGCGCCGCCCCGTCGCGAGCGTCGAAACGCTCGCCGTCGATGGTGATCGCGCCGGTTGCCGGCACCAGATAGGCATGGCGACCCGCACCGACCTCATGGGTCAGGCTCTCGCCCGCCTTCAGCGTCGCGCCCAGCACTCGCGCATCGGCACGGATCGGCAAGGCGTCGGTATCCTCCGCGAACCCCGACGCCAGCGTCACCCAGCGGCCGGAGCGGTCGCCGCGCGGGAACGGCTTGGCTCCCCAGCCCGGCTCGCCGCCGCGCTCCCGCGGTTCGATCCAGATCTGGAACAGCGTCGTCGGCTCGGCCTCGCGGTTGAACTCGGCGTGGCGCACGCCCGAGCCGGCGCTCATCACCTGCACGTCGCCGGCTTCGGTACGCCCCTTGTTGCCCAGCGAGTCCTCATGGCTGATCGCGCCCGAGCGGACATAGGTGATGATCTCCATGTCGCGGTGCGGGTGCGCCGGAAAACCGCTGTTCGCCGCGATCGTGTCGTCGTTCCACACCCGGATCGCGCCCCAGCCCATCCGCGCGGGATCGTGATAACTGGAAAACGCAAAATGATTCCGCGCGTCGAGCCAGCCATGATTCGCATGGGCGAGGCTGGCGAACGGACGCCGTTCGATGGCGGTGCGGGTCATGGTGTCGGTGGTCATCGAAAGCCTCCAGCGGTGATCGTCTAGATAGGCGGTCGATGCGCAGCGTAAATGGAAACGCTGGAAACCGATCGTTTCGCTGGCTAAGCTGCCGCCATGCGCTTGCCCGATCTCGAAGCCTGGGCGATCTTCGCCGCGGTGGTCGAGCACCGCTCGTTCAGCGGTGCCGCCGATGCGATCGGGCTGAGCAAGGCGACGGTGTCCAAGGCGATCGCGCGGCTGGAGCGGCAACTCGGCCAGTCGCTGTTCCACCGAACCTCGCGCCGGCTGGCGCTGGCGGAGGCGGCGCGGCCGCTCGCCGAACGCGCCGCCCGCATCCTCGCCGAAGCGCGCGCGGCGGAGGAGGAGGCCAGGGATGCCGGCGTCGGCCTGGCCGGTCGCATCCGGATCGCGGCACCGCTCGGCTTCGGCGTCGTCAACGTCGCGCCGCTGCTCGCCGAGTTCCTCGCCGCGCATCCGGGCATCGAGATAGACCTGGACCTGTCCGACGCGCGAGTCGACATCGTCGCGCAAGGGTTCGACCTCGCGCTGCGCATCGCCGACCTGCCCGACAGCTCGTTGCGCAGCCGGCGGCTGTGCGGCGTGTCGGCCCATACGGTGGCATCCCCCGCCTATCTGGCGGCGCATGGCACTCCGGCGCATCCCAGCGAGCTGACGGGGCACCGGCTGCTCGCCTATGCCAACACCACTGGCCCCTGGCGCTTCCGCCGGTCCGGTGCCGCCGAGGAGGTGGCGGTGCGGCCGGAGGGGCCGCTGATCTCCAACAGCGGTGAGGCGCTGGTGCCGGCGCTGTTGGCGGGGCTAGGCATCGCGCGGCTGCCGGGCTTCGTCGTCGGCCGGCACCTGGCGGGCGGTGCGCTGGTGGCGATCCTTGGCGATTGGGAGCCGGCGGCGATCGGGCTGCATCTGCTGACGCCGCCCAGCCCGTTGCGGCCGGCGCGGGTAGAGGCGCTGATCGCCTTCCTGGCGCAACGCCTGCGCGATCCCTGTTCCGATCATCGGCTCGCAGATGCTGTGCACGCGCCTGCCGATCTGCCACCACCTGCCGATGGATGATTCGCCGCCGGCCAGCCCTCATTCGCGTCTGGCACCCGATGCTGACGATGCGCGCTTCGTCCGGCGAGTGCTGATCCTGCTGGTCGCGGCCGGCGTCACCGTGGCCGTGCTGCGCGCCAGCGACCTGCTGATCCTCGCCTTCGGCTCGATCCTGGGCGCGATCGTCATCCACGCCATCGCCGACCTGTATGCGGCGCGCCTGAAGGTCCCCGCCGGCCCGGCGCTGGGGCTCGGCATGGCGACGATGCTGGCGTTGCTGGGCTTTCTAGCCTGGCTGTTCGCGGTCGCGTTTCGCGATCAGGTGGCGTTGCTGGTCACCGAGGGACCGGCGATCGTCGCTCGCTTCGCGCAGCAGATGTCGGCCTCGCCGGTCGGGGCCAAGATCGTCTCCGCGGTCAAGGCGGCCTATGCGGGCTCGCAGGCGGCGCGCGACATTGGCGGGCTGGTCCGCGGCGGCGGCGAGATCGCGCTCAACTTCCTGATCCTGCTGTTCGGGGCATTCTTCTTCGCCGCCAACCCGGCGGTGTACGAGCGCGGCTTCCTGCTGCTGATTCCCCCGCCCAAGCGCGTAGCGGCGGAGGACGCGCTGTTCGACGTCGGCTCGACCCTCAAGCTCTGGCTGCGCGCGCAGTTGATCCAGATGACGACCATGGGCGTGCTGGTCGGCCTGGGCCTGTGGATCGCCGGCGTTCCGTCCGCGCCGGCGCTGGGCCTGCTGACCGGGCTGTCGGAGTTCATCCCCTATGTCGGCCCGATCGCCGCCATGGTGCCGGCGCTCGGGCTCGCCGCGACGCAAGGGTCCAACCCCGTGCTGTGGGTGCTGGCGGTGTTCGTCGGCGTGCGTATCGTCCAGTCCAACCTCATCACCCCGTTCGTCACCAGCAGCGTCATCTCGATCCCGCCGGCGGTGACGCTCTTCACCATCATCGGCATCGGTTACGTGTTCGGGCTGTTCGGGCTGTTCTTCTCCGCCGCGCTGCTGGTGGTGATCTTCACGCTGGTGCGCAGCGTCTATCTGCGCGAGGTGTTGGGCGAGCCGATCCCGCTCTCGCCGCACGAACCGCTTCCTCTCGCCGCCCGCGACTCGCGCTGACTCCTGGCTTAATCGTAAATTAACCTTTTGCGTTCAGACGGTGTTTGGTTAATGAATCCGGTCCGCCCGGCGCACGAGGGGTGCGTTGGCAGGCGGCGAACGGGGGACAGACGATGCGCGTGCTGCTGATCGAGGACGAACCCACCACGGCCAAGGCCATCGAGCTGATGCTCACGACCGAGGGGTTCAACGTCTACACGACCGACCTCGGCGAGGAGGGTCTCGATCTCGGCAAGCTCTACGACTACGACATTATCCTGCTCGACCTCAACCTGCCGGACATGCACGGCTATGACGTCCTGAAGAAACTGCGCGTCTCGCGCGTCGCGACGCCGGTGCTGATCCTCAGCGGCATCAACGAGATGGACAGCAAGGTCCGCTCCTTCGGCTTTGGGGCCGACGACTATGTCACTAAGCCTTTCCACCGCGAGGAACTGGTCGCCCGCATCCAGGCGGTCGTGCGCCGCTCCAAGGGTCATAGCCAGAGCGTCATTCGCACTGGCAAGCTGGCGGTCAATCTCGACGCCAAGACGGTCGAGGTCGATGGTGCCCGCGTCCATCTGACCGGCAAGGAATATGCGATGCTGGAGCTGCTGTCGCTGCGCAAGGGCACGACGCTGACCAAGGAGATGTTCCTTAACCACCTTTATGGCGGCATGGACGAGCCCGAGCTCAAGATCATCGACGTCTTCATCTGCAAGCTGCGCAAGAAACTCAGCCTCGCCTGCGACGGCGACAATTACATCGAGACCGTCTGGGGCCGCGGCTATGTGCTGCGCGAGCCCGACGACATGGTGGCCGCGGTCGCCTGATCCTTCCGACACGAACCCCGTTCAGGCGGGTAAGGGCCGCGGGCGTCGGGGGACGCTACCGCGGCTCTTTTCGTTCAGGTGTCAGACGGTGAAGCTCTCGCCGCAGCCGCACGCGCCCTTGGCGTTGGGGTTGGCGAAGACGAAGCCGGCGGTGAAGTCGTCCTCCACCCACTCCATGGTCGAACCGATCAGGTACAGGATCGAGCCGCCATCCACGAACAGCGTGCCGCCCGGCGTATCGATCCGCTCGTCGAACGGCTTGGCCTCCGCCACGTAATCGACCGAGTAGGCGAGCCCCGAACAGCCGCGCCGCGGCGTCGACAGCTTCACCCCGATCGCATCGGCCGGGGCGCGTGCCATCAGGTCGGCGATGCGGGCATGGGCACTCGGCGTCAGGTTGAGCGCGGCCGGGCGTGCGCGAGCGGTGGTGGCCATCACAGCATCCCCAGTTCGAGCTTGGCCTCATCGCTCATCTTCTGCGGGTCCCAGGGCGGATCCCAGACGAGGCTGACCTCCGCGTCGCGCACGCCCGGCACCGCGCCGACGCGCAGCTCGACCTCGGCCGGCATCGACTCCGCGACCGGGCAGTGCGGCGTCGTCAGCGTCATGGTGACATGGGCGTGGCCGTCGTCGGTCACCTCGACGCCATAGATCAGGCCGAGTTCGTAGATGTTGACCGGTATTTCGGGGTCGTAGATTTCCTTCAGCGCGTCGACCACGCCCTCGTACAGCGCGCCGCCCGGCTCGCCGGCGGCGGCACCCTGGGGCTGCTGGGCCAGGAAGCCGTCAAGATAGTCCCGCTTGCGGGCCAGGGTCTGAGCGGGCGTTTCCGCCTCTTCGACCCGTGCCTTGGGCGGCGCGGCGACGCTTTCCACCTGCTCGATCTCGAAATCGCTCATCCGAAAATCCCTATCCAAAAATCCGGGTCACTCGCTCAACGCCCTTCACCAACGCGGCGATGTCGGCGGGCCCGTTATACACGCCGAAGCTCGCCCGCGCCGTCGCCTCCACCCCCAGCGCGCTCATCAGCGGCTGGGCGCAATGGTGGCCGGCGCGGATCGCCACTTCGCCCTCGTCCAAGATGGTGGCGACGTCGTGCGGATGCACCCCCTCGACGACGAAGCTGACGATCCCGGCCGACTCCTCGGGCCCGAGCAGCCGCACCGTGTTGATCTGCCCCAGCGCATCGCGCGCCTCACGCACCAGCGCCGTCTCGTGCACGTGGATGCGCTCCAGCCCGATGCCATCCACATAGTCGATGGCCGCGTGCAGCCCGAGCGCGCCGACGATGTGCGGCGTCCCCGCCTCGAACCGGCCCGGCGGCGGCGCATAGGTGGTCGCCGCGAACGTCACCCGATCGATCATTGAGCCACCACCCTGCCACGGCGGCATCTGCTCCAGCAACGCCGCCCTGCCCCACAGCACGCCGATGCCGGTCGGGCCATAGAGCTTGTGCCCTGAAAAGACATAAAAGTCGCACCCGATCGCCGCCACGTCGACCGGCAGCCGTGGCACCGCCTGACACCCGTCGATCAGGATTTTCGCGCCGACGCCATGCGCCAGATCGGTTGCGCGCCTGGCGTCGAGCACCGAGCCGAGGACGTTGGAGACATGGCTCAGCGCCACCAGCTTGTGCGCCGGGGTCAGCATCCGCGCCATCGCGTCGAGGTCGATGCGCCCGTCCTGCGTCAGCGGCACGACATCGATCGCCGCACCAACCCGCTCAGCGGCCATCTGCCAGGGCACGATGTTGCTGTGATGCTCCAGCATCGACAACAGGATGCGGTCGCCGGCCTTGAGCTGCGTCCCAGCCCAGCATTGCGCGACGAGGTTGATCGCCTCGGTCGCGCCGCGCACGAACACGCAGTCGTCGGGTTGGCCGCCGATGAACCGCGCGACCCGCGCCCGCGCCGCCTCATAGGCGAGGGTCATGTCGGCGGAGCGCTGGTATACGCCGCGATGCACGGTGGCGTAGGTCTCGCCATAGCCGCGGGTGATCGCGTCGACCACGGCCTGCGGCTTCTGCGACGTGGCGGCGGTGTCGAGATAGGCCCAGCCGGCCGGGATCGCCGGGAAGTCGGCGACGACGTCGAGCGGGCGATCGGTGGTGATGACGCTCATAGTGCCTCCAACCACGCATCGGCATCCGCCACGAACGCCTCGCGCACTGCCTCATCGCCGATCCGCCCCAGCGCGTCGGCGACGAAGGCGCGGGTCAGCAGCGCGCGTGCGCGCGACGGCGCGATGCCGCGGCTTTCCATGTAGAACAGCGCGCGGGCGTCCAGCTCGCCGACGGTGGCACCATGGGCGCACTTCACGTCGTCGGCGAAGATTTCCAGCTCGGGCTTGAGGTTCACCGTCGCGGTACGCTGGAGCAGCAGGCCGCGCAGACTCTGCTCGCCATCGGTCTTCTGCGCATGGCGCGCGACCTCGACCGCGGCGGCAAGGCTGGCAGTGGAGCGATCGGCCGCGACCGCGCGCCAGAGCTGGTGCGACTGGCCATTGGGCTCGGCATGGTGGACGCGGATCGCACACTCCTGCTTCTGCTCACCGCGGGTCAGCAGCGCGCCGCCGATCTCGGCATAGCCGCCCTGCCCGACCCGCACCGCGCCATCGATCCGCGTGCCCGCGCCGCCTGCGCCGAGGAACACCGACACCAGACTGGCCCCGGCGCCCAGCACCGCCTCGTCACGCAGCGAGGTGAAGCCCGCACCCTGCAGCAGCCGCACCGAACGCATCAGCCGCGCCGCCGCGCCCAACTCGATCCGCGTCGCACGGTTGGTCCAGCCGCTGCCGACGAACGTCTCCACGACCTGAGCGACGGCATCGTCGGCCAGGACGATCTCCGCCGGCAGATGGTTCTCGCCGCCGGTGGCGATGTGGACGACCTGCACCGGATCGGCGGCGGCGTCCCTGGTCAGGCGCAGCGACCAGCCGCGACCATGCGCGCGCCGGCCGAGATGATGCTCGCCGGCGATGAGGTCGGCCATCGTCACCGGCCCAAGGCTGCTGCGCGCCTCGTCGAAGACGCCATCGACGAACAGCAGCCGCGCGCCCGGCAGGTCGAGGAACTCATGATCGAGAGCCGCAACCGGGGCCAGCGCCGCCGCCGCCGCCAGGCCGCCGAGGTCGGCCCAGCGCCACGCCTCGGCGCGGGTCGAGGGAAGGTCGAGCACGGCCATCGCCTAGGCCGCCACCGTCGCATAGCCTTCGCGCTCCAACTGGAGCGCCAGCTCCGCGCCGCCGGTGCGGGTGATCCGCCCGCCCTCCAGCACATGCACGAAGTCGGGCTTCACATAGTCGAGCAGCCGCTGGTAATGGGTGATAAGGATCACCGCCTTGTCGGGCGCGCGCATGATGCGGTTGATGCCGTCGCCGACAATGCGCAGCGCGTCAATGTCGAGGCCGCTGTCGGTCTCGTCCAGGATGGCGAGGCGCGGGTCGACCAGGCCCATCTGCACCATTTCGTTACGCTTCTTCTCGCCGCCGGAGAAGCCGACATTGACCGGACGCTTGAGCATTTCGGCATCCATCTCCAGCACCGCCGCCTCGGCACGGGCAAGCTTCAGGAACTCACCCCCCGACAGCGGCTTCTCATCGCGCGAGGCGCGCTGGGCGTTGAGCGCCTCGCGCAGGAACTGGACGTTGGAGACGCCGGGGATCTCGACCGGATACTGGAAGCCGAGAAAGAGCCCCGCCGCGGCGCGCTCGTGCGGCGCGAGGGTGAGAAGGTCGATCCCGTCCGCCTCACCACCCCCGCGCAGGCGGGGGCCGAGTTGCGAAGTTTCAGATTGGCGAGCACCGTCCTGCGTTGCCGCCTGCGCCGATACTGGGCCCCCGCCTTCGCGGGGGTGGAACAGGATGGAGCCCCCCGTCACCTCATACCCCGGCCGCCCGCCCAGCACATAGCCGAGCGTCGACTTGCCCGCGCCGTTCGGCCCCATGATCGCATGCACCTCACCCGCGTTGACGGTGAGCGAAAGGCCCTTGAGGATCGGCTTGCCGTCGATCTCGGCGTGGAGATTGTTGATGTGGAGCACGGCTACTTTCCGATGAAATGTTGAAGAGCGAACAGGATGCCGATCGTCGCGGCACCCTGTCCGACAACCCAGATGACCAGCCGCGCTTCCGTGCCCTTCAAGTCGCGCTGAACCTCCAACCGAAGCTTCTCGATATCGGCTTTCAGCTCCGCTTTGACCGCGTCGACATTCAACCGAAGAGCCTCAAGGTCGCGCTTGGTCGCCAGTTCCTCGTCGAACAAGCCAGCTAACGCTTCCGCCTGCTGATCATTGAAAGCTGGCTTCAGCTTGAGCACCTGCGCCATTGACATCATCGTTCCCCTTTACGAGCCGACTTGCCCGCGAGCGGCGGACGCTCCTTCCAGTCCTTCACAGCCCCTTCCCCGAGCACTGCCGCAGATACTGCGTCCGGAAATACGCCACCATGTCCTGCTCCGACCGGTCGAGGGCGCGGGCGTCGGTGAGCGCGCGGGTGCGTTCGTCCAGCGCCTC
>NZ_CAHJXA010000022.1 GCF_903644135.1 Sphingomonas bacterium
CGTCCAGACCGAGGCGGACGAACTGCCCGACGCCGAGCGGGCGCTGCTCGCCCGCGAACGGCTGCGCAAGGTGGAGGCGGCGATGGCCGACATGCCCGAGCGGATGCGGATCGCGCTGGTCATGTTCCGCTTCGAGGACAAGCCGCAGCGCGCCATCGCCGAGCGGCTGGAGATCAGCGTCAGCGGCGTCGAGAAGCTGCTCCAGCGTGCCTACCGAATTATTTTGGCGGCATCCGAGGACGGCAGTGAGGATGATGCGGATCGGCATCGTCTATCAGACGAAGGAGGATCGCCAGGTGCGAACTGACGATATGGTGATCATGGACAGCGGCCCGCGCGGCCAGGCGATCGACTGGCATCTGCGCCAGGCGGACCTGACCGAGGCGCAGTGGCTCGATTTCATCACGTGGCTGGAAAGCCCGGCGAATGCGCGCGCCTATGACGCCGTCGCCGCCGCCGATCGGTCGCTTGGCGACATGCCGCAACCCGCCATTCCTGCAACACTGGTGCCGGCCAACGACGTCGATCCCATGCCCGCCCACCGGATGCCGGTGCGGGGCGGTGCTCGTCGCTGGGGGTGGAGCGTGGGCGGTCTCGCGATCGCGGCCAGCCTGGCGTTGCTGGCGATGCCGATGGTGCGTGCGCCGGGCGCGCAGCCCTATTCGGTCGAGACCAAGGCGGGTGAGCGGTCCGAGGTCGCGCTGGCCGACGGCACCCGCATCGAGCTCAACGGCGACACCCGCATCGGCCTCGACCATGCCGATCCGCGCATCGCCAGGCTCGACCGCGGCGAGGCGGTGTTCCATGTCACGCACGATGCCGCGCATCCGTTCAGCGTCCGCTCTGGCGAACTGACGGTACAGGATGTCGGCACCGTGTTCGACCTGACCCGCAGCGGCAGCCAGCTCGATGTCGCGGTCGCCGAGGGCGGCGTGCTGTTCCAGCCCGATGGCGAGCGTGTCGGCCTGTCCGCCGGGCAGGCGCTGAGCGCTCGCGAGGATACGCATCAGCTGGTCCGTTCGACTGTCGCCGCCGATCTGGTGGGCGGCTGGCGCGGTGGTCGCCTCGCCTTCACCGGTGAGCCGCTCGGCATTGTCGCCGCGGCGATCCAGCGGCGTTACGGCATTGATGTTGCCCTTGAATCCGGGTTGTCGCACCAGAGCTTTACCGGCATGGTCGCCATGAGTGGATCGGCCGAGCGGGACATTCCTCACCTGGCGGCGCTGATCGGGGCAGAGTGGCGACACACGGGTGACCAATGGATCCTCGCGCCGGGGAACAAGCCGGCGCGCTAGACTTGCCGTCCTGCTGACCCTGCTGATCGCGGGGCCAGCAATCGTCCATGCCCAGAAGCTCGACTTTGCGATACCGGCCGGCACGCTCGACACGGCGCTGACCCGGATCGGCCGCGATGCCGGTGTCGACGTGGTCAGTACCGAAGCGGGACTCTCGCATGTGCCGTCGCGATCTATCGGCGGCCGGCTGACGCCCAGGGCAGCGCTCGAAGCATTATTGAAGGGCACCGGCTACCGCCTGATCGCGCTCGATGGACGCAGCTTCCGCGTGGTTCGGGCAGCGTCGCCGACGCCGGCGAGCGAACGGCCGCGACCCGCCAGGCACGATCCTCCCCGAGACCATAGCGGCGAGGGGCAGGACATCATCGTCACCGCCAGCAAGCAGAGCGTGCCGCTGCTCCGCTATCCGGGCAGCCTGACGGTGATCGGCGACGCACCCGCCAGCGGTGCTAGCGCGACCAGCGACCTTGCCGGTGCGGCGCGGGTCACGCCCGTCCTCCAGAACACCGAGTTCGGCCCCGGCCGCGACAAAATCTTCATCCGCGGCATCGCCGACAGCAGCTTCAACGGCTCTGCCCAGTCGACGGCCAGCGTCTATCTCGGCGATGTCCAGCTCAGCTATTCTGGGGCCGATCCCAGCATCCGGCTCTACGACATGCAGGATGTCGAGGTGATGGAAGGGCCGCAGGGGACGCTGTACGGCTCGGGCTCGATTGGCGGGATCGTGCGGCTGACTCCGATAGCGCCAGCGCTCGGTATGGCCGGCGGATCGGTGACGGCCGGCGTCACCGCGACGCACCATGCGGAGACCGGGGGGGACATTGCCGGGGTGCTCAATCTGCCGATCGTCCGCGACGTCGCGGGCGTGCGCGCGGTCGCCTATCGCACCCGCGACGGCGGCTATATCGACGATCTGGGCACCGGCCGTAGCGACGCCAACCGCATCGATACCGTCGGCGGCCGGTTGGCCGGGCGTGTCGAGCCGGGCGGTGGCTGGCGGATCGATCTGAGCGGGCTCTACCAGCGGATCGACGCGGACGATGCGCAATATGCCGATCGCGACATCGGCCGGCTGGCGCGCCGTTCCGCGGTCGCCCAGCCCTATGACAACGAAGTCCTGCTTGGCAGCGCAGCGGTCGCCAAGCATTGGGACAGCGGGTTGGAGCTGTTGTCGGTGGTGGGCTTGACCAGCTCCCACGGCCACAATGTGTTCGACGCGACCGCCGCCGCCACGGCGGCGATGCCGCGTCCGGTGGCGATGATCTATGCCACCACCGAAGCCAAGCTGCTGCTGTCGCAGGAGACGCGGCTGTCGCGCACGCTGGCGAACGGCACCAGCTGGGTGGTCGGCTACACGCTGCTGCGTAACAGCGACGCGGAGAACCGCGCGCTGGGAGCGGTCGCGTCGCCGGCGGAGATCATCGGCGTCACCAACGTCACCAAGAGCCTGTCGCTGTTCGCCGAGGGCACGGCGCGGCTGCTGCCCGCCTTTTCGCTGACGCTGGGCGCGCGGGCGACCTTTGCCCGCACCGATGGCGAGCCCTCGTTCCGGCCCCGGGTCAGCGACTATGTCGAAGGGCGGTCGACCCGCCGCGTCGACCCGACCGTCGCTTTCTCCTGGCAGCTCGCCTCGACGCTCAGCGCCTTTGGCCGCGCCCAGACCGGCTATCGCACCGGCGGTCTTGCCGTCGCCAAGGGCGTCGGGCGGGTCGCCGACTTCCAGTCGGACTCGATCAAGGTCGGCGAACTGGGACTCAGGCGGCTGCGCCGTGGCGAGACCGGCCTGTCGCTGACCACGGCCGTGTCCTACGCGCGTTGGAACGCGATCCAGGCCGATCTCGTCAATAGGCGCGGGCTACCCTATACCGACAATATCGGCGACGCGCGGGTCGAGGCGTTCGAGGGTATCGTCGACTGGGTGCCGCTGCGGGGGCTGCGCGGCATCGTCAGCTTCCTGCAGACCCACAACACCACCAATGGCGCGCTGTCCGACTCGTCGAGTCCCGCGCACCGCCGCCTGCCCGACACGCCGCCATTCGCGGTCACCGGCGACCTCAGCTATCATTGGCGGGTGGGCAGCCGCGGCGCCACGCTGCTGGTCGGCGCGTCGGCGCAGCGGGTCGGACGGTCGGTGCTGGGGACGGGCGACCTGTTCGACCTCGACCAGGGACGCTACTCGACACTGGGGCTGCGCGGCGGCTGGAGCCGCGGGCGCTACGACCTGTCGCTGACGGCGGAGAACATCACTAACGCGCGGGGCAACCTGTTCGCGTCGGGCAATCCGTTCGAGCTGACCACGCGCAGCATCATCACGCCGCTGCGGCCGTTCAACGTGCGGCTGGGCGCGAAGGTGAACTGGTAGGGCGTCGGAACACCACCACATCGTCATGCCCCAGCCGAACGGATGGCTGGGCGACATAGCCGTCGCGCGATAGCCGCTGCTCGACCAGGGTGCGCATCGCCGGCTCTTCCTCGCCAATCGCCGGTGCCATCACCACGGCCGCCGGTGCCTGTGCGAAGATGCGCTCGATCTCGGCCCGCTGGTCGACGCCGATCGAGCCGGCCTCGCGATCGAATTGCAGGTGCGAGGGGAAGAGGTAGCGGGTCAGCGCCGGCCGGCCGGTGGCAGGATAGAGCAGCACCGGACCCGAATAGACGAACAGTCCGCCAGGGCCGCGACCGACCGTCGCGGTCAGCCGCTGGAACTGGGCAGCGGTGCCGCGCCGCTCGCGCTCCGACCGCAACACCACCTGCCCGGTGACGAACAGCAGCGCGAGTGGCACGACGATCCACCACCAGGAGCGTGCTCGCCGCTGGAAGAAAGCCGCCGCGCAGACCGCGCCCGGCAGCATGACCGGCAGTGTGTAGTGATTATACCAGCCGCCAAAGCCGACGAACGCCACCAGCGCGACCAGCAGCCAAAGATGAAGAAACAGTCGGACGAGCGGCTCGGCTTTTGCTCGCCAACCGGCGATTGCAAACAGCAGCAGCGACAGGATCGCTGCTGCCTCGCCTGCCCGATCGATCATCAGCGCAGGTGAATCCTTACTGCGGTGAAGGATCGAGACGAAGTTGGCGAAGATGAACGCGTCCAGATGCCCCAGCATCGCGTAGGCCGCCATCGCCAGCGCGGTCGGCAGCAGCGCGATCGTACCCAGCATCAGCGCATAGACGATCGTCTCGCCCACACGGCGACCGCTGCGCAGGTCGCTGGCGAGCAGCCACAGGCCCAGCCCTACCCCCTCGAACAGCACCGAATATTTGATCTGCAGCGCGAGCCCGACCAGCAGCATCGCCGCCATCGCGCGACCGCGGCTGCCCTGCAGCGCCAGCAGCGCCGCGCCCGCCATCGGCAGATTGTAGAAGATCGGCGACTGCCCGCCCTGGCCATCGGCGAGATCGAGCCAGAGGATGTAGAGCATCGCCGCCGGCAGCGCGCCCGCCCGCCAGCCGGCCCGATCGGCAAGCCGTGTGATAAGGACCGCGGTCGCCACCGCCGCCGCCATCGCCATCGCCTGATAGACGTACAGTGCCGCCGGTAACCCCCAGACCGCAGCGGGCAGGTACAGCAGGAACAGCCCGATCGGCTTCCTGTCCCACAGGTCGACATAGGGCAGCGCGCCATGGGTCATCGCCTGCGCGACGGTCAGGTAGAAGGTCTCGTCGACATGGACGACCGGCGAGCCGAACGTCACCGCCCGCGCCGCCAGGGCGGTCGCCGTTAGGACGGCAAGCCGGAACCACCATGTGTCGAGAGGCAGCGGAGCGGGCCGGTCCATCCCTACGCCGCATAGCCGAGCAGCGACGCAACGCAATCGGGTGCCGCTGCGCTGCCGTCAGGCCGCCGGCTTGCCGGCCAGCCGCCGCTGCAGGAAGGCGAGCACCAGCGCCTCTTCGGGCCGCAGGGTGGCCAGGTCCTCGCGCAGCTCCTTCGCCACCTCCTCCTGCACTTCCAGCACCAGCTCGCGGGCGAGATAACTGTCGAGCACCTCGGGATGGACGTAGCATTTGCGGCAGACGGTGGGCGTGTTGCCCAGCCGCGCCGCCACCTGCTCGATCGCGGCGCGCACGTTGCGCTTGGCGGCGGCGTCGCTGTCGACCCGCTCGAACTCGACCAGCGCCAGCGCGGCCAGCACCGTGCCGGTCCAGGTGCGGAAATCCTTGGCGGTGACCGCCGCGTCGGCGACCTCGTGCAGATAGGCGTTGACGTCGCCCGAGGTGACCGAATGCTGCTCGCCGGTGTCGTCGAGATACTGGAACAGATGCTCGCCGGGCAGGTCCTGGCTGGCCTTGACGATCTTCGCGACGCGGCGGTCGCGGATAGAAAGCTTCCAAGTCTTGCCGCTCTTGCCCTTGAAGTGGAACTTCAGCTGGCTGCCATCGACGTCGACATGCTCGTTCTCCAGCGTCGTCAAGCCATAGCTCTCGTTCTGCTTGGCGTAGTCGGCGTTGCCGACCCGGATCATCGTCGTCTCCAGCAGGTGGACGACGGTCGCCAACACCTTATCGCGGGACAGGCCGCGGCGCTTCATGTCGGCATCGACCCGCGCGCGGATGCGCGGCAGCGCATGGGCGAAGTCGATCATGTGCTCGTATTTGGTGCCGTCGCGGATTTCCCGGAAACGGGGGTGATAGCGGTACTGCTTGCGTCCCTTCGCGTCGCGGCCGGTCGCCTGGAGATGCCCGTCGGCATCGGCGCAGATCCATACGTCGGCATAGGCGGGCGGGATCGCGAGCGCGTTGATGCGATCGATCTCGCCGCGATCTTTGATGCGTGCGCCGGCGGCGTCGGTATAGGCCCAGCCCTTGCCCGCGCGGCGGCGCGTGACGCCCGGATCGGCGTTGGTGACATAGATCAGCCCCGCGCTTTCGGCGGCGTCGCGCGGATCGACGATGTTGTCGTCGGCATCTTCAGCCATGCGCGGGACGTTCGTTCGAGCCGTCGTCATTCGGGCGGTGGTCCGGCATATCGTCTCCTATCCTGGTGCGTAACGATCGAGGGCGGCAAACGACGCCTGTCGGGAACGTCGTCCCCAGGACTTCGTTTTGAAGCGATCGCCCGGTGGCGACAACAGGGATGGAGAGACGACATGTTGTGGACGATTGCGGTTATCCTGCTGGTCTTGTGGGCACTGGGCTTTGGCGTGTTCCATGTCGCGGGTGGGCTGATCCACCTGCTGATCGTCATCGCGGTCATCGTCGTGGTGGTGCAGCTGATCTCCGGTCGCAGGGCCGTCTAGCGGCTGCAGCGCGCCAGCGCCTCGTTCAGGCGCTGGCGGTCCAGCTTGCCCTCCCACCGCGCCACGACGATCGTCGCGACCGCGTTGCCGATGAAATTGGTGAGGCTGCGGCACTCGCTCATGAAGCGGTCGACGCCGAGGATCAGCGCCATGCCCGCGACCGGCACCGACGGCACGATCGACAGCGTCGCCGCCAGCGTGATGAAGCCTGCGCCGGTCACCCCCGCCGCACCCTTTGACGATAGCATCGCGACGCCGAGCAGCAGGAACTGCTGCCCCAGCGACAGTTGGACATCGCACGCCTGCGCGATGAACAGCGCCGCCAGCGTCATGTAGATGTTGGTGCCGTCGAGGTTGAACGAATAGCCGGTCGGCACCACCAGCCCGACGACGCCGCGCTCGCACCCCGCCGCCTCCAGCTTCGCCATCAGACCCGGCAGCGCCGCCTCGGACGAAGAGGTGCCCAGCACCAGCAGCAGTTCGGTGCGCAGATAGGCGAGCAGCCGCAGGATCGAGAAGCCGTGCACGCGGGCGATGCCGCCGAGCACCACGATCACGAAGATCGCCGCCGTCAGCCAGAAGGTCGCGACCAGTCCGCCGAGCCGCACCAGCGACTCCGCGCCATATTGCCCGACGGTAAAGGCGATCGCGCCGAACGCGCCGATCGGCGCAAGCCGCATCACAAGACCGGTGATGCGGAACACCACCAGGGTCAGCCGCTCGATCATGTCGACCACCGGCCGGGCCGGCTCGCCGACCAGGCTGAGCGCGATGCCGGTCAGGATGGCGACGAACAGCGTCTGCAGGATCGAGCCATCGGTCAGCGCTGACACCAGGGTGGTCGGGATGATGGCGGTGACGAAGCCAGTGACGCTCGTTTCGTGCGCCTGATGGGCATAGTCGGCGACCGCGTGCGCATCGAGGCTGGCGGAGGCGACGTGCATCCCCGCCCCAGGCTGCAGGATGTTGGCGACGAGGAGGCCGACGACCAGCGCCAGCGTCGACACCGCGACGAAATAGCCCAGCGCCTTGGCCGCGATGCGCCCGACCGTGCCGAGTTGCCCCAGACCCGCGACGCCGCCCGCCAGCGTCAGGAAGATGATCGGCGCGATCACCATCTTGACCAGCTTGATGAAGCCGTCGCCCAGCGGCTTCAGCGCCTTCCCCGCCTCCGGCCAGAACTGGCCCACAATCGCGCCGAGCAGGATGGCGACGATCACCTGAAGATAGAGGTGCGCCCACCAGCGGGTCGGCTCGGGCGGAGCAGAGGCAGGGGCGGCGATCATGGCGGCGTCACCATGACAGGAACCGTCTCACGGGCAAGGCATCCCGCCGGCAATGGTCAGCCCTGATGCTCCAGCATGATCGTCGCGAGCGGCGGCAGCGTCACCCAGGCGGCACCGTTCGCAGCCTCGACACCGCCGCCGTTGCCAAGGCCGGTGCCCCGATATTCCTCCGCGTCGCTGTTGAAGATCTCTCGCCACCATCCTGCCGCCGGCAGCGGCAGCCGATAGGGCGCGCGAGCGACTGGGGACAGGTTGGCGATCACCGCGAACGGCGCTGCCCCGGGCGTACGGCGCAGCCAGGCGAAGACGCAGCTGCCGGTGTCGTCCGCGACCAGCCACTCGAACCCGTCAATCTCGCCATCGCTCGCGTGCAGCGCCGGTCGCTCGCGGTACAGGCGGTTGAGGTCGCGCACCAGGTTGCGCACGCCCTCATGCGCGCCGCTGGAACGCAGGTGCCAGTCGAGCGCCCGCGTGTTGCTCCAGGCGCGGCGCTGGGCGAACTCCTGCCCCATAAACAGCAGCTTCTTGCCCGGATGCCCCCACATCAGCCCGTAGAGCGCGCGCAGGTTGGCGAGTTGCGCCCAGTCGTCGCCCGCCATCCTGGCCAGCAGCGAACCCCTGCCGCCGACCACCTCGTCATGGCCGAGCGGCAGGATGAAGGTCCCGGCAAAGGCATAGCCGATGCCGAACGTGATCTCGCGGTGGTGACGACCTCGCTCGGCTGGGTCGCGCGCGAAATACTGGAGCGTATCGTGCGCCCAGCCCAAGTTGGACTTGAACCCGAAGCCAAGCCCGCCCTGGTCGGCCGGCAGGGTCACTCCGGGCCAGGCGGTGGTCTCGTCGGCGATCGTGAAGACGCCCGGTCGCTCGGCGGCCAGCGCGCGGTGCAGCGTGCGCAGGAACTCGACCGCGTCCCAGGTCGTGCCGGCACCGTAATCGCGGTACAGCATTGCGGCGACGGCACCGATGTGCAGGCCGTCGACACGACCCGTCCAGCGGAGCGCGTCGTCGACCAGCAGGTTGACCGTTTCGCGCTTGCCGAGGTCGTGCACCTCAACCGTGGCATTCGCTGCCGTCCAGTCGATCAGAACGCCAAGCCCGGCATGGTGGGCCGTATCGACGAGCCGCACCAAGCCCTCCTCGTCGTCGTCGCCATCGGTCGCCATCAAGCCGATATGAGTGAAGCCCAGATTGGCGGCATAGGGGATCAGCCGTTCGGCGAGCTGGTCCCAATCGAGCGTGCCGCCGTCCGCCGCGCGGTCCCAGGAGCCGGGATGCACCTGATAGATGCTGATCGGCATCCGGCGCGGATCGACGCTCGCCCGGTGCGCGCGATACTCGGCATCGCTGCGTTCAGCAGGCAGCGACGGGACGGGGATGAAGGGTACCGCGGGGAGAACGGATCGGGTCGACATGCCGGCTCCTCCTGTTTCCGCGGCTGATCGCCGGCGTGTCGGCCTAAACGCCGGACGATGGCGAAGTGGTCCCCTGACCCGAGCGGCAGGTCACACCAGGCTCCACAGCAGCGTCGCGTTGAGGCCGATGATCGCTGCCGTGACCGCCCAGGCCAGCCACGCCAGCCAGCGCGGGCTGGCGAAGCGGCCCATCACGTCGCGCCGGCCGGTGAACGCCACCAGCGGCACCACCGCGAACGGCAGCTGCAGGCTGAGGATGACCTGGCTGAGCACCAGCAGCCCGGTCGCGCCGCGATCCCCCGCCACGCCGACGACGATCGCCGCCGGCACCACCGCTAGCAGCCGCGTCACCAGCCGCCGCAGCCACACTGGCAGCTTGAGGTCGAGAAACCCCTCCATCACGATCTGTCCCGCCAGCGTGCCGGTGACGGTGGAGTTCTGCCCCGACGCCAGCAGCGCCACCGCGAACACCGTGCCGGCGACGCCGACCCCCAGCATTGGTGCGAGCAGCTCGTGCGCCTGGGCGATGTCGGCGACGTCGGTGCGGCCGGCGCGGTGGAAGGTCGCCGCCGCCAGCACCAGGATCGCGGCGTTGATGAAGAAGGCGAGGAACAGCGCGGCGCTGCTGTCGAGCGTCGCGAAGCCAATCGCCCGCGCCTTGGCGGCATCGTCCGCGGCGACGACGCGGGTCTGGACCAGCGACGAATGGAGGTACAGATTGTGCGGCATCACCGTCGCGCCGAGGATGCCGATAGCGAGGTACAGCGCCTTGGGATCGGTGACGACCCGCGACGACGGCACCAGTCCGCCCGCTGCCCCGGCCCAGTCCGGCCCGGCCACCGCCAGTTCGAACAGGAAGCAGCCGCCGATCACCAGCAGCAGCGCGACGATCACCGCCTCGATCTTGCGGAAGCCGAAGCGCTGCAGCGCGAGGATCAGGAACACGTCGAACGCGGTGACGATCACTCCCCAGACCAGCGGCAGCCGGAACAGCAGCTGCAGCGCGATCGCGGTGCCCAGCACCTCGGCAAGGTCGCAGGCGATGATCGCGATTTCGCACAACACCCACAGGCCGATCGTGACCCGCCGCGAGTAATGCGCGCGGCACGCCTGAGCGAGGTCGAGGCCGGCGGCGATCCCCAGCCGCGCCGACAGCGCCTGGAGCAGCATCGCCATCAAGCTGGCGACGAGCACCACCGACAGCAGCATGTAACCGAACGCCGAGCCACCGCCGATGTCGGTCGCCCAGTTGCCCGGGTCCATATAGCCGACCGCGACAAGGTAGCCCGGTCCGGCAAAGGCGAGGAAGCGCCGCCACCATGACGCGCCCTCGGGCACGGCGACGCTGTGATGGCCTTCGGTGAACGACGGCATCAGCGTGGGGGAGGCGAGTGGCACGGGCGGCGCTTCGCAGATGCCGCCGGAGGCGACAAGGGCGAGCGGCAAGGTCGGGCGCGGTTCAGACCGGCGCGGCGTCCGGGCCGGCCCCGTAATGATGCCAGGTGAAGATCGCCAGCGCGCCGCGGTGCGGCCGCCACCGCTCGGCGAGGGCGCGGGTGAGCTTCTCGCTCGGGCGCTCGGCATGGCCGAGGATGCGGCCAAGCTCGATCTGTACCGCCAGATCGCCCGCCGGCCAGATGTCGGCGCGGCCTTCGGCGAACAGCAGGTAGATTTCCGCCGACCAGCGGCCGATCCCCTTGACGCGGACCAGCGCGGCGATCGCCTCCTCGTCGTCGGCGGGCAGGTCCGCAAGGTCGAGGCGGCCGCTCGTCACCTCCTCGGCAAGGCTGCGCATATAGCCCGCCTTCTGCCGCGACGTGCCGGCCGCGCGCAGCGCTTCGTCGCTGGCGGCGAGGATCGCGGGCGGGGTGGAGCCGACCTGATCGACCAGCATCCGCCACATCGCATCCGCCGCCTTCACGCTGACCTGCTGGCCGACAATGGTGCGCAGCAGCGTCTCGAAGCCGCGGGTCCGCAGGCGCGGCGCGGGGTAGCCGATGCGGGCAAGCGCGGCGGCGAACAGCGGCTCCTGACCGGCCAGCGCATCCAGCGAGGCCTGCAACTGCGCGGCGTTCAGTCCCATTGCATTGCCGCAACCGGCACGGCATGAGCGGCGTACATTGCAAGGACAGCCATATGCCGACGCTTACCGTCATCACGCGCGAGGGGGAAGAACGCGAGTTGGAAGGCGAGGCGGGGCTGAGCGTGATGGAAGTGATCCGCGACGGCGGCATCGACGAGCTGCTGGCGCTGTGCGGCGGCTGCTGCTCGTGCGCGACCTGCCATGTCTATGTCGACCCGGCCTTTGCCGACATGCTGCCGCCGATCGGCCCGGACGAGGACGACCTGCTCGATTCGAGCAGCGAGCGCAACGCGACCTCGCGGCTGTCGTGCCAGATCCCGTTCGACGACAAGCTGGACGGGATGACCGTGACGATCGCCGCGGAAGACTGACGGGCGCGGGCGCGTCGCTCGGCTGAGCCGGGGACGGCGCGGGTCACGTGCAGCGCGAACGCCCGGCACGGCCGGCGGGTCGGCAGGGCCGATCCGTTCGACGTCACGATGTCGGCTGGTCGTTCTAGCCCCGCGCGACCACCGCATACAGCGCGATGGCGGCGGCGTTGGAGACGTTGAGGCTTTCGACCTTGCCGCTGATCGGCAACCGCGCCAGCTCGTCGCAATGCGCCTCGGTATTGTGGCGCATCCCCTCGCCCTCGGCACCCAGGATGATCGCGACGCGCTGCTGCCCCATCGCCTGCGCCAGCGTCTGCGGGGCATGGCCGGTCAGGCCGATGCGCCAGAACCCCGCCTCGCCGATCTCGTCGAGCGCGCGCGCCAGGTTGACGACACGCACCCACGGCACGCTCTCCAGCGCCCCCGAGGCCGAACGCGCGACGGTGCCGCTTTCGGGGGGCGCGTGGCGGTCCTGGGTGACGATGCCGAGCGCATCGAACGCCGCCGCCGAGCGCAGGATCGCGCCGACATTGTGCGGGTCGGTGACCTGGTCGAGCACCACCAGCGGGCGGGTGTCGTCGCGGCCCTGATCCAGCAGGTCGCCCAGCCACACCTCCTCCAGCGGGTCGACCTCCGCCACCAGGCCCTGGTGCGGCGCGTCGGCGGGAACCAGCCGGCCGAGGTCGGCGACATCGGCATAGGTGACCGGGATCACTGGCGGCAGGTCGAGGCTGGCCAGCGCCTCGCGCGTTCCCCAGACCTTGCGCACCATCCGCTCGGGGTTGGCGAGCGCCGCGATCACGGCGTGCCGTCCCCAGAAGCGCGGGCGATTGCCGATCCCCTGCGACGGCCGATGGCCCCGCTTGGCCATCAACCCTGCTCCCGATGATCGGGGCCAGCGAACATCGTCGGCATTGAACGTCCCACGCAGCCTCCCTGGATCGATGCGGATGCGTGCTGCTATGCCGCCGCCCGAGCCCGCGCAAGCACGACCGCCCGCGTTGACACGTCGGAGGGGTTTCGCCATTGAGCCGCCTCGCTTCCGATCCGTCAGGATCGGGCGGCCCCTTGGAAGGGTGGCCGAGTGGTTAAAGGCAGCAGACTGTAAATCTGCCCGTTTCTGACGTACGCTGGTTCGAATCCAGCCCCTTCCACCACGGGCGCTCGCAAGCGAGATAACGGGGGATCAGCGCTGGCGGCGGCGGCGCGCAGAGCACCCGGGAACGGCATGAACGCTTCCGCTGACCAATGGTGTGACTGGGCGCAGGCAGAGCATCGCGGAGGCCGCGCCGAGCGCGCGGCCGAGGGGTTTCGGCGCGCGCTGACGCTCGATCCCGCCTCCTTCGCAGCGGGTTTCGGACTGGCGTCGGTTCTGCTGGACGGCGGCGATGTCGATGGCGCGGCTGCGGTGGTCGGCACCCTATCGGCGGCAGCGTCGGAGCGGCCGGAGGTGCTATGGCTGGCCGCCCGGCTCGCGGCGGCGCAGGGCGAGACGGCGACCGCTCACGATCTGCTCCAGCGGCTGGTCCGATACCCGCAGCTGAGCTTCGAGCAGCGGGCGGAGGCGTTGCTGCTGCTGGGCCTCGTCCTCGGCGATCTGCACGACGATGCCGAGGCGTTCGCCGTGGCGCTGATGGGCAAGGCGTTGCAACGCGACCTGCATCGTGTCCAGGCGCGGTCGCGGGAAGGGGAGGTCGCCAAACTCCAGCGGCTGACGGCGTGGATCGCCGCCGAGCCTGGCGATTGGCGGTCGCCGTTGATTGCGCCCGCCGCCGACGCCGCCGCCGCCTCGCACGTCTTCCTGCTCGGCTTCCCGCGCTCGGGCACGACGCTGCTGGAGACTGTGCTGGCGGGACATCCGCGGGTCGCGACGCTGGAGGAGGCGCCGACGCTGGCCACTGCCTATCAGGCGTTCCTGTCGGATGCCGGAGTTTGCGCCGACCTGATGCGGTTGCAGGCGGACGAAGCCGAAGCATGGGTCGACCATTATTGGCGCGGCGTTCGCCAGCGGGGCATCGATGTCGCCGGCAAGCTGTTCGTCGACAAGCAGCCGGCGGGTACGCTCTACCTGCCGCTCATTCCCAGGCTGTTCCCGCGCGCGAAAATCCTGTTCGCGCTGCGCGACCCGCGCGATGTTGTGCTCAGTTGCTTCCGGCAGGCGTTCCAGATCAACGCGATGACCTACACGTTCACTGACCTGGAACAGACGGCCGCCTGCTACGACGCCTGCATGACGCTGGCGGATCAGGCGCGTGCAAGGCTGCCGCTCGCCTGGCTGGACGTTCGCCACGAGGCGCTGGTCGAGGATTTCGCGGGCGAGCTCGGCCGCGTCGTCGAATTCCTGGCACTGGAGCCGCACCCGGCGATGGCCGACTTCGCGCGCCGGGCGGCCGAGCGGACGATCCGCACGCCGAGCGCGACACAGGTCCGCGCCGGGCTCAACCGGCGCGGCCTGGCGCGGTGGGAGCAATACCGCACCGAACTCGCCCCGGTGCTTCTCACGCTCGCTCCGTGGGTGGAGCGTTTCGGCTATGCCTAGAACTTGGCGCGTGCGCCGAAGAACACCTGTGTGCCGTTCGAGTAGACCGCGCGCGGCTGGTCCTTGTTAAGCGCGTAATATTTCAGCCGGTTGTTGGTCATGTTGAGCGCATCCACCGTCAGCGCGATGTTCTTGGTCAGGCTGAAGTTCAGCGAGCCGTCGAGCTGGCCGTAATTGTCCTGGTTCTCAGCCGAGCTGCGGTCGAGCCCGACGAAGTAGTGCGACCGATAGGTATAGGCGATGCGGGTGCTGAGCCGGCCCTTGTCGTAATAGCCGACCAGATTGTAGGTGAACTTCGACGTGCCGACCAGCGGATTGCCGTCGACGTCATGCCCGTTCACATAGGTGCCGTTCGCCTGGAAGCCGAAGCCGTAGGCGATCGGTTGCTGCACCTGCAGCTCGACGCCCGACAGCTGCGCGGTCGTGTTGGTCGGCGACGAGATGTTGTACTGGTGGAAACTGTTGTCGAGCTGGGTGAAATAGGTGCCGGTCGAGGTGCCGAACGTCACATAGGATTGCAGGTCGTCGTGGAAGACGCTGATCGCCGCCAGCGATCCCGGCCCGTAGTAATATTCCAGCGAGCCGTCGAACACCGTCGCCTTGACCGGCTTCAGGTTCGGGTTGCCGCCATTGCCGCTGAAGTTGGTGTCGGTCAGCGACACCGTCCCGCCGAGCGCGCTGTAGTCGGGCCGCGACAGCGTCTCGGCGGCGGCGACGCGCAGCAGCAGCTTGCTGCCGAGATCGAACGTCAGGTTGAGGCTCGGCAGGAAGTCGACATAGGTATGCTGGACATCCTGGATCAGGAACGGACCATAGGCAGAGCTGGTGATGACGCCCGGTGCGCACTTGGTCGGCCCCGTCGCCGCGGCCGGGTCGCAGGTGACGGCGACGTTGACGTATGCGCTCTCCTTGGTGCTGACCACGCGCAGGCCGAAATTGCCGCGCCACTTGTCGCCGCCGACATGCGCCAGCGCATAGCCTTCGATGTCGGTCTCCTTCACCTTGAACTCGCCCGGCCAATATTCGTTGGCAGGCTGGACGATGCTGGAGATCGGCCCGCGGAACGGGTTGGTGATCGCGTTGATGACGTTGGTGATCGACGTCGGATTGCCCGCCAGCGGCACCAGCAGCCCGGGGATGCCGAGCGTGTTGGCGTTGAAGCCGCTGGGATAGAGGCTCGGGTTCACCGCGGAGAAGTTGAGCAGCCCCGGCGTATAGCATTGGCCGTTGGCTCCGAGCGTGCAGCCGCGGTCGAAGCCGACCACCTTGCGCTCGTGTGCGGCGATGCGCGCGCCGAAGTCGACCTTCTTGATCGGCCCGTCGCCGATCTCGTAGCTGGCGTCGACCTTGCCGTAGAGTTCCTTGTCGATCGACTGGAACGTCTCGTTGATCGCGAAGTCGTTGGAGACGCCGGCGGTCTGCGCCGGGTTGATGTTGGCGGTCTGCACCGCGAAGCCGTTGCCTGATGGCTGGAAGGAGATGCCGGTCGGCGCATCGACCTCGAAGAAGGGCGATGACGGCGTGTTGCCGACGCCGTGGGTATAGCCGACCTGGCCGTTGATCGTCAGTTTGTCGGTGGCGTGCCAGGTCGCGTCGAGGTTACCAAAATAGCTCTCGCCGCTCGCATCGGGTCGGACGATATTGTCGGCGACGATGCCCTCGATCTGCTGCCCCGCAAATGGGCCGCGCGGCGCGACCAGCGGGAAGGTCGCCGAGACCAGCGTGTTGTTCTTGACCGTGTAGCTGCTGGGCACGTTGCGGTCGATCTCGCGCGAGCCCCAGGCCAGGTAGTTGTCGTTGACGTTGCTGGCGTTGAGGAACGAGTAGAAGCCGCTCGCCTTGAACTCGATCTTGTCGCTCGGCTTCCAGTTGGCGGTGACGACGCCGCCCTTGCGGGTGCGCTCCTGCTGGAAATACGTCGAGCCGATCAGCGTCGGCGCCTGCACGCCGACTAGCGCCGGGATCGCCGCGCCGGTCGCGTTGGCGCTGGTGATCGCCGCATAGCCCAGCGTCTCCTGCCCGTAGCGGCGCAGGCTGCGCTGCTCGTAGAAGCCCTGGAGCAGCACGCCGAACGTCGCGTCCTGGTTGCGCCAGCCGAGCAGGCCGTTGACCTGCGGCTTGGTCTCCATGCTCTGGGTGTTGTACGCGCCTTGCGCCGACGCCTCGACTATCCACTGGTTTTTGAGGTCGAGCGCGCTGCGCAGCCGCAGGTCGATCGAGCCGGCGACGCCGCCTTCCAGCAGTGAGGCGTCCTGCGTCTTGTTGACGATGACGGCGCTGACGATCTCCGACGGCAGCAGGTCGAAGCTGGCGCTGCGGCCGACGGTGGAGAACTGGTCGAGGACGAACCAGTCGCCGGTCGACACCGCATGGCCGTCGATCGTCACCTGCGTGAGGCTGGGCGAGGTGCCGCGGATGCTGACGCGGTCATTCTCGTCGAAGCCGCCTTCGCCGCTGGCGGCCGAAGAGGTGTTGAGGCCGGGTAGCCGCTGCAGCGCGTCGGCGACGTTCTTGTCGGGCAGCTTGCCGATATCCTCGGCGGAGATCGCCTCGACATGGTTGTCGGCGCTGCGCTTCAGGTCGATTGCCTTTTCGAGGCTGGCGCGGATGCCGGTGACGACCACGTCGCTCTGCGTCTCGGCGTCGGCGGGCGGTGGCGCGGTCTGCGCGCCGGCGGGAGCGGCGATCGCCAGCAAGCTTGCCGACCCGATGAGAATGGACTTGCGCATAGCCGATAACCCCCTGTTGCCAGACCTGGTGACATACCAGTGTAGAGCCAATGCTGCTGAAGCTTGCGTCCAGTCAGCCTCGACACTCCGTTCGTTGCGACTCGAAGCTGACATAATCCCGATCGACTTGGCAAGACCAAAAAATATCTTTCTAATACCAATCATTCACTGGTATGCGGCGCAAGTGGTTGCGCTGTGGGGGCGCTCGTGCTCCGACGTTGAGCAGGGTCGTACGGGAAGGATGTCGTGGAGCTTTCGCAGGTGATCGGGGGGCTGGACGAGCGGGCACCGGCCCCGCTGTACCAGCAACTTCATCGCGCGCTTCGGCGGGCGATCGAGGACAAGAGGCTCCCCAGCGACTCGGCGCTGCCGCCCGAGCGCGATATCGCCACCGATCTCGGCGTGTCGCGCATCACCGTGCGCAAGGCGCTCGACGCGCTGGTCGGCGAGGGGCTGGTACGCCGCCAGCAAGGGGCCGGCACCTTTGTCGCGGCGCGGGTCGAGAAGAGCTTCTCGATGCTGTCGTCCTTCTCGGAGGACATGGAGTCGCGCGGCCGCACCGCGCGCAGCATGTGGCTGCGGCGATCCGCCGGCACCGTCACTCCCGAGGAGGCGATGGTACTGGGGCTGAGCCCCGGCAGCCCGGTGCTGCGCTTCCACCGCATTCGCTATGCCGACGAGGTGCCGATGGCCCTCGAATACACCTCCGTGCCCAGCCAGTATCTGCCGTCGGAGAAATCCGTCGAGGCTTCGCTCTACGCGGCGCTGGAGAAGACCGGCAGCCGTCCGGTGCGAGCACTGCAGCGGCTGCGCGCGGTGCTGTTCACGGCCGAGCAGGCGGAGCTGCTGGGGATCGAGGCGGGCGCGCCTGGCCTGTTGATCGAGCGGCGCGGCTTTGTCGGCGATGGCCACGCGGTCGAGTTCACCCGCTCCTATTACCGCGGCGACAGCTATGATTTCGTCGCCGAGCTGCAGATGGCGGCGA
>NZ_CAHJXA010000023.1 GCF_903644135.1 Sphingomonas bacterium
TCGCGGGCGCCGTCCGCGCCGCGCGCTACCGACAGCGCGAAGGAGCGGTCGACCTCCTGATAGGCCGCCAGCCCCGCCCGCGCGCCGGGCGCGCCGTCGGACGCCACGCGGATGGAGACGGTGGCATTGTTGTGCTGCTGCCGGACGCCAAGGAAGGCGGGCTGCGCCTTGCCGCCGAACGGCGCAGGCTGCGGCGCGATACGCAGGCTGCCGTTGCCGGTTTGCCACCATGTCGTGGCAGGGGTGCCGAGCATCGACCAGATCGGCGACAGGCGAGCGGATCGGAAGTCGTCGGCGATCGCATAGTCGCCGCCATGCGCTTCGCCGCCGGGTGCCGGCGGCAGCGTCGGCGCAGGCGCGACGACCGGCACGGGGACGCCCGGCGGCAGGATCACCGGCCAGCCGTCCCGCCAGGCGACGGGCAGCAGAAAGGTCTCGCGTCCCGCATTATAGTCTAGCTCCTTCGCGCTCCACGGACGCGAGGCCAGGAACACCGACCACCAGTCCCCCGCCGGGGTCTGGACGAGATCGGCATGCCCCGCCTGCACGACCGGGTTCGGCCGGCGCGGGTCCAGGCCGACCTGCGAGAGGATCGGCGCATCAGGTGCCTCCCAGGGGCCGTCCAGCTGCCGCGAGCGGAACGCGACCTCGCGATGCGCTTCCTTGGTACCGCCCTCCGCGCAGATCAGATAATAGTAGCCGTCGCGGCGGAAGAGGTGCGGGCCTTCGATCCAGTATGGCTTGGCCGCCAGATGCGCGCCGCCGTCGACGATGACGCGGCGCGTGCCGGTCATCGCGAAGGTCTTGAGGTCGATTTCCTGCAGCCAGATCGCGCGATGACCGCTGTAGCGGGGCGTGCCGACCGGCGGCCCGTTGTTGACGACATAGGCACGCCCGTCGGTGTCGAAGAACAGCGATGGATCGATCCCTTCGAACGGCAGCAGGTGCGGTTCGGACCACGGTCCCGCGGGGTCCGAGGCGGTCAGGACGAAGGCGCCGCCGCAGCCTTGGCAGGTGGTAATTAGATAGAAGACGCCATCGCGATAGGCGAGCGCAGGCGCGTAGATGCCCTGCCAGGTGTCGAGCCCGGCGATGCGCAGCTGCTCCGGCCGGTCGAGCGCCGCCCCGATCTGCCGCCAATGGACGAGATCGCGCGAATGGAACACCGGCAGCCCCGGCCAGAAGGTGAAGCTTGACGTGGCAAGGTAATAATCCATCCCGACGCGGATCACCGTCGGATCGGAATAGGAGCCTGCGATCACGGGATTGCGGTAATCGCCCGGCGGTAGCGCGGGGCTGCCGGGCTGCGATCCTTCGTAGCGGAACCGCGAGAAGGTTGCAACGCCGGATGGCCCGGCGGCAGCCGGGGGTGGTGCGGCGGCGACAGGCAGCAAGGCGATCAGCCCGGCTATGACGCCGGTGCTGCAAGCGACGCGGCACCTGTTTTGGTTCGAGCCGACCATCGGATGCGGTCTAGAGCGATCGAACATGGTCATAAGCCAAATCCCAGTTGCGCGGCGGAAACCAGGCGGGCGGTGCATCCCCCTGGCCGGTTGACTACCATTGCACCGGCATCATCGAATAGTAGATCCCCTACACCGCTGAACGCAACCGCAGTCATGACGGATTGATACGATCCCGCTAGGCTTGGTGGAGGAAATGCCACGCGCTGCGGTGCTCTATGCGATTTTGAATTGCAAACGCAGTCAAGCTTATTAACCTCCCGAGTCGGAGGCGAAGCGAAGACGCATGGCCTGCAATTGGGGAGACCATGATGATCAAGCGTATCTTCCGGCTGTATCGGCCGGCGCTGCTGTCGTCGACGGCGGCGATCGCCGCCTTGTCCGCGCCGCTGGCCGCTCAGACCACGCCAACAGCCACGGCTACGGCCGACGCGCAGACGAACTCGCCGTCGCGTGCGCCTGATGCAGCGGCGAACGTCGCCGACGTCGTCGTCACCGCCCAGCGTCGCGCCGAGCGGCTGCAGGATGTTCCGCTGTCGATCACCGCGATCACGGGGGAAGAGCTGCGCAATCAGGATATCAGCGACGTCAGCCGGCTCGAACAGGTCGTTCCAGGCCTGCGGCTCGGCCGTTCGGGCGCGGCGGAACGGCCTGCCATCCGCGGCGTCTACACCGAGGCGATCGGTCTTAATTCGGACCCGCGCATCGGTTTCTACATCGACGAGATCTATCAGGCACGCACGCAGCAGGCGACGGCGGCGCTGGTCGACCTGGAACGAGTCGAGGTGCAGAAGGGGCCGCAAGGGACGCTATTCGGCCGCAACAGCTATGGCGGCAATATCGCGCTGACTACCGCGGCACCGAAGGACCGGGTGGAAGCCGGCCTCGACCTGACCGGGGGCAACTACAGCCGCTTTCGCGCCGAGGGTTATTACAACCAGCCGCTTGCCGAAGGCCTCGCCGCGCGTTTTGCGGGAGAGTATGAGCGGCACGACGGCTTCCTGAAGAGTTCGGTCAACCCGCAGGCCGACCTGCAGGACAAGGGCGAATTCTATCTTCGCGGATCGCTGCGCTGGACGCCGCCGTCTCTGGGCAGCAAGCTCGACGTGCTGGCACACGCATCCTACTATAATCGCACGGATAACGGCTTCAATTCGGTCAACGCCAAGGTCATCGGCATGGCCGTCGATCCGTCGCTGATCACGAGGCCGGGCGGGACATTGGTCTATAACGGCCAAAGCTTCACCTTCCCCTTGGCGGCGAACGGAACCGGCGGCTACAACGGCGAGAATATTGGAACGGGAACGCTGTATCCCTACACGAACGCCGCGCGCGACGGTATTGCGGACGTGAATGGTGCCGACCTCGGCATTCCCATTCCCGGGAAATATTATTCGGTCTACGACGCCAAACCTTATGAGAAGCTGCACCAGCAACAATATAGCGTAGCGATCGGCTACGAACTCGCGCCTTGGGCGAAGCTGAGGTCGATCACGTCTTACACCGTCTTTTCGACCGTGAACGGCGGCGATGGCGATGGTACGCCGCTGCCCATCCAATATTATGTCAACGGGACGGATTCGAAGGTATTCACCCAGGAAACTCCAGCTGCAATCCAACAACCCGTCGAGCCCGCTTCAATACACGTTTGGCGGTTTCTACCTGAACGAGAACGATCGCGACGGAACGGCCTATTACTACCTGAGCCGTACGTATTCGACGGTCGGAGCGGCCGCGCTCGGGCTGCCGACCTATTACGGTTCCACCGGTGCTTGCCAGTTCTCGTATACGACGACGGCGGCGTGCAACATTAACTATACGACCGGCAACATCTTCGATTCGCGTGGTGAAACGGCCGCGAGGACTCTTTCCTATGCCATCTATGGCCAGGCCTCCTATACCTTCGCCGACAAGCTGACCTTTACCGGCGGCGTACGCTATACGATCGACGATAAGGTCTACAAGGCTATCGTCCAGAGCCCCGCTAACGGCACAAGCTATGTCGGAACTTATGTCGCGGCTCAGGGCTTGGCCAATTCCGGCAACTACTATGCGGTGAACCCCACCTATAGCGACAGCTTCGCCAATTTGACTTGCGGCGGCTTCACGTCGCAGCCCTATTCGACCGCGCAGAGCAACCAAGCCATCGGCACGGTGCCCAATTACTATTACACGCAGTGCGGCGATCGCAGCTTCAAGTTCGTGACCTACCGCCTGGCGGCGGATTACAAGGTGTCGCCCGACAATCTGCTATACGCGAGCTTCAGCACCGGTCGACATTCCGGCGGTTTCGGTGCCGGCACCTTCGCGGCCACGGCGGCGAACGGGAGCTTCACGACCTTCGACTCCGAAGGCGTCTATGCCTGGGAAATCGGTTCCAAAAATCAGTTCTTCGGGCGGCGGCTACAGGTCAACATCGCCGCCTTCTACAACAACTATACCCATGTGCAGGCGCAGGGCACGCAGGTGCTGGTCGTCAGCGGCGTGAACACCAACGTCACGACGATCTTCAACACCGGTTCCGTTCATGCCCCTGGCGTCGACCTGTCGATCGTCGCCAAGCCGACCAACGCTCTGGAACTCAACGTCGCGGTAAGCTACCTGCATGCGCGCTACACGCCCTATCCGGCGTACAACGCGCCGAGCTACATCTGCTACTATCTGCAGGGGGGCTGCGCGGGCGGGACGTTCTCGACGGCGGCACCAGCGAATTACGGCATTGGCGGCGGCTATTTCCCCAACGCGCAGACCAATCCGGAACTGTTCTCCGCCACGAGCATCCCCGGCTACAACTATTCCAGCGTTCCGACCGATCGGCGTGTGCAGAACACGCCGGACTGGTCGGTGCAGTTCGGCGGTGCCTACGCCATTGATCTGGGCGGCAGCGGCACGCTGACGCCGCAGTTCCACACCTTGTGGTCCGGGGAGTATCTGTTGTCGGGTGCGGCGCCGAACATCCTGCAGAGGCCCTATTTCAAGACTGACGCTCGCCTCACGTGGGTCGGTCGTGACGGGCATCTGAGCGTGCAGGCCTTCGTCGAGAATGTCGAACGGTCGGCGACCCTCGGCCGGATCACGGTCGGGGCCAGCGGTCAGGTCCAGGGCACCTATGACGATCCGCGCACTTATGGCGTGAAGGTCGGCTATCACTTCTGACGGACCCACGGCGGCACGGGCCGATGGGCAGCCATCGGCGGCCGATCTCCCGGATGCGGGTGGCCTCATCAAGACGGCCACCCGCGTGACCATGGACTTGGCACCGCCGCTGACACGTTGGCTGAAGGTGATGTTCGCGCTCGGCAGTTCGGCCGAGTCGATCGTGCTGACCGTGTCGGGCGGGTTCCTGCTGCTCTACTACAACCAGGTACGCGGCGTGCCGGCGGGGTGGGTCGGGCTGGCACTGGCGGCGGGGCTGGTCGTCAATGCGCTGTTCGATCCGCTAGTCGGCTCGTGGTCGGACCGAACGACCTCGCGCTGGGGGCGGCGGCATCCGTTCATGTTCGCCTCGATCGTCCCGGCGGCCGTGCTGTTCTATGCCGTCTTCAACCCTCCCGCGGAGCTGGGCCTTGCCGGCCAGGCGGTCTGGCTGTGCGTCGTCAACGTGCTGCTGGTGCAGGCGATGACGATCTTCCACACGCCGCACCTCGCGTTCGGCGGCGAATTGTCGGAGGATTACCTCGAGCGTACCAACGTGATGAGCTACAACATGTTCTTCCTGTGGATCGGCGACACGTCGGGCTGGCTATTGTCCCTCGCGCTGTTCTTCAGGCCCAGCGCCCGCTATCCGAATGGCGCGCTCGACCCGACGGCCTGGCCCGGGTTCACCGTCACCGTCGCGGCGATCATCCTGGCCTGCCTGGCAGTGTCGAGCTGGTTCACCCGCTCGCGCATTCCCTATCTGCCCGTCAAGGCGGCCGATGCGCCGCGGTTCGGCGCGCGCGAGTTCCTGCGCGACGTCGGCCGCGCGCTGTCGAACCGCAACTACGTCGTGCTGCTGATCGGCTTCTTCTTCCTGTCGCTGATGACCGGGGTGCGCAACGGCCTGTGGATCTACACCGCCACCTTCCTGTGGCGGCTGACCAGCGCGCAGATCAGCTTCTTCGTCATCGGCAGCCTGTGCGGCTATGTGTTCGGGTCGCTCGCGGTGACGGCGCTGCACCGCCGGTTCGACAAGCGCTGGACGACGATGATCGCGCTCACTGTGTTCTGCATCGGCCCGGCACTGCCGCTGGCGCTCGGCCGGCTGAGCGTGATGACTCCGGTGACGCCGCTGCTGCTGCCGATCCTCATCGCCTTTTCGCTGTTCCAGCATGCGCCCTACAGCATCTTGACGACGACGATCTATTCGGCGCTGGCGGACATCGCCGACGAGAACGAGCTGCGCTACGGCGTCCGGCAGGAGGGCGTGCTCTACTCGACTCGCACGCTGTTCGCCAAGATGGACCAAGCGATCGGCACCGCGCTAGCGGGATGGGTGCTGACGATCATCGCCTTTCCAGCCAAGGCGGTGCCTGGGCAGGTACCGCACGGCGTGCTGATGGGGCTGGCCACGGCGTTCGTGCTGTCGACGTTGCCGGGGCTGGTCGCGCTGATCTTCTACGGCATGCTCGGCGTCTCGCGCGCCAGTCACGACGCGACGCGCGCGGCGCTCGATCTCCGGCCGCGAACGGTGTAGGCTGGCAGTCTTGCAGGCTTGCTATTCCGTCGCGCCATGCCGCCCGGTAGGGACGATGCCGTGAGGAAGCATAGAATCAACGGCGCGGCGTCGACGTCCCTGGCGGGGGGTAGGCGGCCCACGTCCTACGACGTCGCCCAACTGGCCGGCGTGTCGCAGTCGGCGGTGTCGCGTTGCTTCCGGTCTGGCGGCAGCATCGCGCCCGCCACCCGCAAGCGCGTCCTGAACGCGGCCGATGCGCTGGGCTATCAGCCCAACGCCATCGCCTCGGGCCTGACGACCAGCCGGTCCAACCTCGTGGCGGTGCTGATCTCGCGCCACGTTATGCTCTATTACCCTGAGGTGCTGGACGAACTGTCGGGTCGCCTGGACGAACTCAACGTGCGCATGCTGCTGTTCACGCTGCGGCACGAAGGCGACGTCAAGGGCGTGCTCGACCAGGTCTGGCGCCACCGAGTCGACGGTGCGATCGCCGCGGTGCATCTCGACCCGGAGCAGATCGGGGCGTTCGAGCGGCACCACGTCCCGATCGTCCTCTACAATCGGCGAAGCGCGGACGGGCAGATACCGAGCGTCTGCTGCGAATCGCATTTCGGCGAGAAGTGGATCGTCGATCGCCTGCACGAGGCGGGCGCGCGATCGTTCGGCATCATCACCGGTCCGCCCGATAGTTTCGTCAGCAGCGAGCGGGTGGACGGCGCCCAAGATCGTCTCCGCGAACTGGGGATCATTCCGAACATCGTCGAGGGTGCGTTCGATCCGGCCAGCGGCGCGCAGGGCCTCCGCGCCCTGATCGAGATGACCGGCGGCAAGCTCGACGCCGTGGTGTGCGTCAACGATCAGATGGCGATCGGCGCCATCGACGAGGCGAGGGGCCGTTGCGGCCTCGTCGTGCCGCGCGACATCTCCATCGTCGGGTTCGACGGGACCGCGACCGGCCGGCTGCACAGCTACGACGTGACCACCATCCGCCAGCCGGTGGAGCGGATGACCGAGGCGGCGGCGGCGATGCTGATCGAACGGATCGCCGCACCCGACCTGCCGCCCGAGATCAGGAGTTTCGCCGGCAAGCTGATCGCCGGATCGACCGCGATGCTGGCGGGGACCTAATCGCCGGTTTTTTCGCTTGCCGGCGGTTGCATGCGCATGCAATATCGATTGTCGGGTGCGTTGAGCGAGGAGAGACCGGTGACACGCGCAGTGCCGACGCCGGTGATCAGGATCGCGCAGGAGCGCGACGTCGATGCGGTCCTGCGGCTTGCCGTTGCCGGCGGCCAGGGGCTGACCAACCTGCCGCCCGACCGCGCGGCGCTGGCGAAGCGGATCGCCGCCAGCGAACGCGCGGTGGCCGGCACCGCGGGGCGCGAAGAGGGATCGGCGGTGCTGCTGGTCGCCGAGTTCGATGACGAGATCGTCGCTACCGGCATGATCTTTGCGCGGGTCGGCGCCGAATGGCCGTTCTACAGCTACCGGATCACGCGCCAGGCCTCGCTGTCCCAATCGCTCGGGCGATCGAAGGCGCAGCGGATGCTGAACCTCGTCAACGATTTCGACGGTGAGACCGAGGTAGGCGGCCTGTTCGTCGACCCGGCGCGGCGGGGGCTGGCGCTCGGCCGGCTGATGGCGCGCGCGCGTTATTTGTTCATCGCCCGCCACCGGTCGTGGTTTCACAACCGCGTCATCGCCGAGCTGCGCGGCTATCAGGACGAGGCCGGCAGGGCGCCGGTGTGGGAAGCGATCGGACGGCATTTCTACGACATGGATTTCCACGAGGCGGATCGCACCGGTGCGATCCACGGCAACCAGTTCATCGCCGACTTCGGGCCACGCCACCCGATCTATCTGTCGATGTTGCCCGCCGACGCACAGGCTGCGTTCGGCCGCCCGCACGACGACGGCCGGCGCGCGCGCGACATGCTGTTGACGGAGGGGTTCCGCGACGAATGCTATGTCGACATCTTCGACGGCGGCCCGACCTTGGTCGCCGATATCGACGCGGTCAGGACGGTCCGTCAGGCCGAGCACCTGGCGGTTGCTGCCCTAGGCGAAGCCGACGAGCTGGTGCTGGCATCGGCCGGCGAGGCGGAGACGTTCCGCGCCGCCTCCGGCAAGGTCCGGCGCGGGGCGGAGGGGTTGACGATCGAGCCGTCCCTGGCCGCCGCGCTTGGCGTCGGTCGCGACGACGCGCTATGCCTCGCGCCGGCCTGAGGAGAGACGATGACCGAGCTTCCCTTCTCCCTGCCCGACCGGCCGCGCGTCACGCGCATCCGCCAGCGCGACGCGCGCGAGCTGTCGAAAGGCGGCGCCGAGCGCACCCAGCCGATGACGGGGTATGAGGAGCGCTTTACTGACATCGTCGACTATATCGTCCGAATCACCGACGAGATCTGGATGGATCGCGCCGTCGGCTATGTCTACGACACCTATGACGCCTCGTGCGTGGTCTATTCCTCCTATGGCGTCGTCCGCTCGGTCGAGGAGGTGATCGCCGGTACGGTCTCGACGCTCAATGCCTTTCCGGACGGCGAGATCCATCACCTCGCGGTCGCCTGGAGCGGCGATGCGCAGGCGGGCTTCTACACCTCGCATCTCGGCCATAGCCGCTCGACCAATGTCGGGCGGACCGGGTTCGGCTCCGGCACGGGCAGGCGCACGTCGATCCGCTTCGCCGCCGACTGCGTCAGCCGCGACAACCGCATCCATACCGAATGGCTGGTGCGCGACAATGGGGCGGCGGTGCGCCAGCTCGGTTTCGACCTCCACGACGTCGCGCGTCGCTGGGCCGCGACGCCCTCGGCGGAACGGTATCTGGTCTCGCCCGAGACGCGGCTGGAGGGGCAGGCGCCGCGGCGGCAGCTCGACATCGACCGATCGACGGTGGAAGGCTGGGCGCGCTCGCTGTTCCAGGATATGTGGAACCTGCGCCGGCTCGACTGGATTGGCCGGCATTACGCTCCGGATATGGTCGCCCACGCCGGCGGCGGCCGCACGGTCCAAGGCATCCGCAACTACCAGGCGCTCGTCCTGCACGTCCTGACGGCGCTGCCCGACGCGGTGATGCGGGTCGAGAATGTCTGCTGGTCGGAAGAGACCGACGGCGTGATCGTCGCGGTGCGCTGGACGCTGGAGGGGACGACCCAGCCCGGCGGCGTGCTGGGCGAATGCCCGGCGGGGAAGCCGGTGTTCATGATGGGGATCAGCCACCTGCGCCTGCTCGGCGGCAGGATCGTCGAAGAGTGGATGCTGTTCGACGAGCTTGGTGTGCTGGCGCAGGCGTATCGGTGATGCGGTGGGTTAGCGGTGCCGTCGCCCGAAGGTTGACGGCGCTTTGCGCGATGGCGACCGGTGTCGGAGCCGTGACGATGGCGTCCGCGCAGGTCCCGGTCATCCGGGCGAACGGCGTGGCGCATCAGCTGTTCGTCGATGGCCGCCCCTTTATCATCCTCGGCGGCGAGGTGGAAAACTCCGCGGCATCCAGCGCCGCCTATATGGCGCCGATCTGGAACCGGCTCCAGGCAATGGGCGCGAACACGCTGCTCCTGCCGGTCGGCTGGGACCAGCTGGAGCCGGACGAGGGCCGGTTCGACTTCGCGCTGGTCGATGACATGATCGCCCAGGCGCGGCGCCACGACATGCGCATCGGCATCCTGTGGCTAGCCGCGTTCAAGAACGCGCGCTCGACCTACGCGCCGACCTGGGTGCGCGCCGATTCGGGCCGCTTTCCGCGCGCGGTGACGGCGATGCCCGATCATCCCACCGGTGCTTTCACGTCGACGCGGGCACCGGTCCTCTCCGCCTTCGCGCCAGCCTTGCTCGAAGCGGATCGCTGCGCCTTCGCCGCGCTGATGCGACATATCGCCGCCGTCGACGCCGATCATCGAGTCATCCTGGTGCAGGTCGAGAACGAGACGGGCATCCTCGGCGACAGTCGCGATCGGTCCGTCGCCGCGGAGGCGGCCTGGCGGAGCGCGGTGCCCCAGCCGCTGATCGACTATCTGATTCGGCACGCCGACGCGCTGACGCCCGAGCTCTCTGCACTCTGGGCGGCCCAGGGCCGCCGCCGATCGGGCAATTGGGGGCAGCTATTCGGCCGGTCGCCGCGCGCGGAAGAGGCGTTCATGGCGTGGACGTTCGGGCGTTATGTCGAGAGCGTCGCCAGCGCCGGGCGAAGCGTGTTGCGGCTGCCCTTCTATGCCAATGGCTGGCTCGGTCCCGCGCCGGGGGAACCAAATCCGGGCGATTATCCCAGTGGCGGCCCGACCGCCGCGATGCTGGACATCTGGAAGGCGGCGGCACCCAGCCTCGACCTGCTCGCGCCCGACATCTATGTCGACGATGCACGCGCCGTGCAGGAGCGGTATGCGCGCGCCGACAGTCCGCTGCTGATCCCCGAAGAGCGCTTCCGTGCCGGCGACCTGTTTTGGGCGCTGGGCCGCCATAAGGCACTCGGCCAGGCTAGCTACCAGATCGAGTCTGCCCGGCCCGGCTCGCGGCTGGAGAGCGCGTACAAGATGCTTCGGCCGATGCTGCCGGTCATCGCCAGGGCGCAGGCCGAGGACCGGATCTCGGCGGTGCTGCTGGACGGCGAGGAGGTGCAGACGGTTGTTCTGGGCGGTTACGAGTTCACCGTTCGCGGTGCCGACGCCTATGCGAGGCGCCTGCGCTTGGACGCCGGCGCTCGGGCGCTTCCGCCTGCGCCCGAGCCCCGGAGCGAGATGATCGACGACACGTCGGCACCCGACACGCGCCCCTTCGGCCTGATCGTCGCGCTCGACGCCAATCGCTTCTTGTTTGTCGGTGAGGGTTTCCTGGCCGACGTGACCAGGCATGGCCGGCCGGCCGAGATCGACCGGGTGGAGGAGGGCGTCTATGTCGACGGGGTCTGGCACCCGGGCCGCCGGCTGAACGGTGACGATTACGGGCGGTTCGTCCCGAAGAACAGCGTGGGTGCGGCCGAGGTGCGCCTCCTCCCCTGAACGGGATGTACAGGCCTGGCCAAGGGTGATGCCTGACGGGGTGAGGTTCGATCTTCCTTTCCTTCCGCAAGACGCCTCGCCCAGACCCTAGGTTCTCCTGACGGCGATCAAGGTCGCGCCGCTTTCGCTCGCATAAAGGGGCGATAGCCCGGCGGGGATCGTCATCGTGTCGCCGACGCCCAATTGCACCGTCCTGCCGTCCACGGCGACCTCGACGTCACCTTCCTGGACGAACACGACCTCGCCATGGCCGTCGATTGCGCCGCCGGCCTCCACCACGATCTGCGACAGGGTGAAGCCGTCGGCCGGCGGCAGCGCGCCGCCGTTGCCGATCACCAGGGTTTCTCCCGCGGATCGAGTCGTGGGAGCGCGCCACAGCACTTCGTCCTCGTCCTGCGGGCGCATCACGCGCAGCGCCTCGATTTGCGCGCGGCTGGTCGGCGTCAGCGGTGCCGTTCCGGCCGGCGGCACCTGGCCGGCGGCGGTGTCGATCAGGGCACCATTGTCGAGCAGCATCAGGCCATAGTCCTTGGCCAGTTCGAACACCCGCGGTGCCCAGGTGACGCGGCCCGGATCGTCGCCGCCGAGCACGGACCAGAGGAAACCCGGCCGGTCGCCGATGTTGCGGAACCCACGAAAGGCGTGGATCGGAAAGGAGACGACATCGCCCGGACCCGCCTTGATGTGGGCGTCGTCGCCATGCTCGCCGAAATCGAAGCGCCAGTGGCCAGCGTGCACAACGAACACCTCGGCGGTGTCGTGGCTGTGCTGCGAATTGGCGCATTCCGGTGGCTGGCGGGCGCCGCCGATGTTGAACCCGTGCGGCTCCGGGATGTGAACGTGCTGGTCGGGATTTTCCGACACGCCCGGCCCGATGATCGTGAAGTTTTCCTTCGACTCCGAGCCAGGCGTTCGGGAATCGATGAAGGCGTTGTAGCAGGGCCGCAAATCGGCGTAGCGCACCACCCGCGCTTCCAAGTCGAGACCTTGCACCCGCTCGTCCGTCGCTACATCGGCCATCATCGTCGCTCCTATCCAGCTAGTGGATTGACGGACATTGCATCCGCAGTCAACCTCGCTATGGCAGGATGAAGACGGCCTCGGCACGATAGAGGCCGGGAGCTCCGGCTGGACCGCGGATGAGAGGATAGGAATGGCTGACCGGATCTACACCACGCATGTCGGCTCACTGCCGCGCAGCGCCGCCGTCACCGAATTGGTGTTCGCGCGCGAACGCGGGGAGGCGGTCGCCGAGGATGTCTTCGACCGCGTGATGGGCGAGGCGGTTGATGCCTGCGTCGCGCGGCAGGTGGCGAGCGGGGTCGATCTGGTTTCCGACGGTGAGATGTCGAAGATCAGCTACGCCACCTATATCAAGGACCGGATCACCGGGTTCGAGGGCGACAGCCCCCGCAGCCCTCCCGCCGACCTAGAGGAGTTCCCGAGCTTCCTCCAGCGGCAGGCGGCCAGTGGCGGCACGCCCAGCTATCGCCGGCCCTGCTGCGTCGGCCCGGTCGCGCCCAAGACGCTGGCGCCGCTGGAGCAGGATCTTCGCCTCCTTGGCGACGCCGTGGCGCGTCACCGGCCGATCGCGGCCTTCATGAATGCGGCCTCGCCCGGCGTAATCGCGCTGTTCCAGCCCAACCACCATTATTCGAGCCAGGACGCCTATCTGGAGGCGCTGGCCGAGGCGATGCGTCCCGAATACGAGGCGATCGCCGCCGCTGATATCACGCTGCAGCTCGACAGCCCGGACCTGGGGCTGGGCCGTCACATGATGTACAAGGACCGCAGCGAGGCCGACTATCTCGTCCTGATTGAGCGGCACGTCGAGGTCCTCAACCACGCGCTGCGCAACGTGCCGGCCGGTCGGGCGCGGATGCACGTCTGCTGGGGCAATTACGAAGGACCGCACCACCGCGACGTCGAGATGCGCACCATCCTGCCGGTGCTGATGAAGGCCAAGCCGGCAGGTCTGCTGTTCGAGACGGCAAACCCGCGCCACCAGCACGACTGGCTGGCGTTTCGCGACCTTGCCGCGCTGGTGCCCGAGGAAAAGGTGCTGATCCCCGGCGTCATCGACTCAACGACCAACTTCGTCGAGCATCCGGAAGTGGTTGCACTGCGCATCGAGCAGTTCGCCGGCCTGGTCGGGCGTGAGCGCGTCATCGCCGGCACCGACTGCGGCTTCTCGACCTTTGCCGGGTTTGGTGCGGTCGATCCAGATATCGTCTACGCCAAGCTCACGACCCTGGCAGAGGGCGCGGCGCGGGCGAGCGAACGGCTGTGGCGGCGTGCGGCGTGACGTGAAGGCGCGGTTCGGGAGCGGGTTATCCCAGCCGCACTTCGCCTTGCATTCGAAGTCATCTACTCTACGCCCGGCTCTTCCGATAAAGACGTTTGGCAAAGGAGCGATTTCGACATGCACGGGCCTCGAGGCCGGCCGGAAGCCCTGCTGCTGCTGCCGGGAACATTGTGCGACGAACGTGTCTTCGCGCCCGTTCTGGGCTCGCCATGGGATCGGCCGAAGCTATTCATGTCGTTGCCGTCAGCCACTTCAATGGACGACATGGCACGATCCGTTCTCGGTGTGGCACCCGCGCGCTTCGCGGTCGTTGGCCTGTCGCTCGGCGGTATCGTCGCGCTGCATATGGCGTTGCGGGCGCCCGAGCGCGTGGTCGGCTTGGCATTGATCGGCGCGAACGCACGGGCGGTGCCGGATGACCTGCACGACTCGCGCCGTAGCGAGGCTGCGGCGGCGCGCGCCGACTTGGCCGCCTATGCGCGCTCGACGCTGGCACCGCTCTACGCCGGTACGATCGCGCCGTCGGACCCAAGCTTCGCCGACCTCATCGCCGACATGGCGGTTGCGATGGGCGCGGATGCGCTGGATGCGCAGAGCGCCGCAGCGCTAGGCCGCCCCGACCTGCGCCAGCGCCTGCAGGACGTTGCGGCGGTGACTGCAGTGATCGCCGGGGAGGAAGACCGGTTGGGTACTCCCGAGATGCAGCGCGAACTCGCCGCTGGGATCCCGGACGCCTCGCTCTTGCTGGTCGGCGGGGCGGGGCATTTGGTGACCGTGGAAGCGCCCGCGGCGGTGGAAACGGCGTTACGAACGTGGCTGACGCGCGTCGATGCCAAGGCGATCGTCACCGGTTCGCCAAGGTAACACGCATCACCGCGCTCAGGCTGTCGGCACCGTCATCTCACCCGTCGCCAGTTTAGCCAGCAGCAGCGCGGAAAGTTGCGCGCGCTCGATGAAGCTTTCCGGCCAAGCGTGTTCTTCGCTGCTGTGGATCGCCCCGCCCCGCACCCCGAGCGTGTCGACATTGGCAAGCCCGGCACCGTGAAGGTTGTTGCCCTCGCACACCCCGCCGGTCGGCTGCCACGCAAGCGACAGGCCGAGCAGCGCCCCGACCTCGCGCACCGATCCAAACAATGCCTGTTGACGCGCGTCGAACGGTTTGGCGGGGCGGGTGAAGCCGCCATGGAGCGTGACCGTTATACCGTCTCCGCCGGTCTCGGCGACACAGCGGTCGATCGCGTTCGCCAGCGCGTCGGCGGCGGCGCGATCGGGGAAGCGCACGTTGAGTCGCAACACCGCCATATCCGGCACGACGTTGAGCGGGCCGCCGCCGTCGATGCGGGCAACGTTGACCGTGACGCCCTCGACGGTGCCGTTGATCCGGTCCAGCGCGCCGGCCAGCCGCGCCGCCGCCGCGATGGCGTTGCGCCCGGCGGCGAAATCGCGTCCGGCATGGGCGGCGCGGCCACGGAAGACGACGTGGAAATTGCCCGTTCCCTTGCGCGCGCTCACCAGCGTTCCATCGGCCAGGGCCGGCTCGTAGGTCATGCCGACCTGCGCGCCGCGGGCGATCTCGGCGAGCAACGACGCCGATCCCGGCGACCCCACCTCCTCATCCGGCGATAGCAGCACCCGGTAGCCGAGCCGGGCGGCGACCGGATGGCGCTCGAACGCTTCGAGCGCGCCGAGCATGACGCTGAGGCCGCCCTTCATGTCGGCGATGCCGGGGCCGTTGAGCGCGCCGTCGGCCCGTGTGACGGTCCGCTCGAAGCCGCTCCCGACTGGATAGACCGTGTCGACATGGCCGGTCAGCACCACCTGGATCGGCGCGTCCGGTCGGACGGTCAACCGCAGCGCTTCCGCGTTCGGGCCGCGCGTCTCGCTGCCGTCGGTCAGGATGGTCGTGGCTCCGCGCACGGGCAGGCGCTCGACCGTGCCGGGCAGCGCCGCGAACGCCGGCTGCAGCAGGTCGAGCATGGCGGAGAGCCCGGCGGCATTGCCGCTGCCGCTGGAGATCGCGCACCAGTCGATCGCGCGCGCGATCATCGCCGGGCCGGCGGCCTCGATCGAGGCGAGCATCGCGCACTCGGCATCGGTGCAGGCCGCCGCGCTCATGCCACGCCGCGCAGGTCGGCAACCTGGTTGACGACGCGGGCCGCCTCGAAGCTCGCGACCGGATAGGCGCAATAGTCGGCCGCATAATAGGCGCTGGGGCGATGGTTGCCCGACGCGCCGATGCCGCCGAACGGCATCGTTCCCGCCGCGCCAGTGGTCGGCCGGTTGCGGTTGAGCACGCCGGCGCGCGCCGCATCGCGATAGCGTGCCCACAACTCGTCGTCGTCGCTGACCAGCCCCGCCGCCAGCCCGAAGCGGGTCGCGTTGGCCGCATCGATCGCCGCGTCGAAATCGGCGACGCGGATCACCTGCAGCAACGGCGCGAACACCTCCTCGTCGGGGACGGACACGCCGGTCACGTCGATCAGCCCCGGGGCCACGAAGGCGTCGCTCCGCCCTGAGATCCGGGCAAACTCGCGGATCGCCCGCCCGCCCATCTCCACCAGCGTCGCATATTGGGCGAGCGCCCGGTCGGCGGCGGCGGCGGAAATCAGCGGACCGCAAAAGGGTTCCGGCACCTCGTTCCAGGCACCGATACGCAGCCGGTCGGTCAGCACCGCGACCGCGTCGACGATGGCGTCCCCCGCTGCGCCGTCGGGCACGATAAGTCGGCGCGCGCACGAGCAGCGCTGGCCGGCGGTGACGAAGGCGGACTGGACAACGATGGAGGCGATCGCTTCGGCGTCGCCGTCCCACGCGATCAACGGATTGTTGCCGCCCAGTTCCAGCGCCAGGATCACTTCGGGCCGATTGCCGGTCGCCCGACGCAGCGCCGCGCCCGCCGTCGCCGATCCGGTGAACAACAGCCCGTCGATATCCGCCCCGACGAGCGCGGCACCGACCTCGCGGCCGCCTTGGACGAGGTTGACGACACCCGGCGGTAGCCCCGCGTCCGTCCAAGCACGGAGCATCGCCTCGCCGGTCGCGGGCGTTTCCTCCGACGGCTTGAACACCAGGGCGTTGCCCGCCAGCAGCGCCGGCACGATGTGCCCGTTCGGCAAATGGCCAGGAAAGTTGAACGGGCCGAGCACCGCCATCACGCCGTGCGGCCGGTGGCGGAGGACGGCGTCGCCGAAAGCCGCAGCAGCGCTGCGCTCGCCCGCCCGCTCGGCCTGCGCGGCGACCGACGCGTCAACTTTGCCAATCATCGACGCGACTTCGGTCAGCGCCTCCCAGCGCGGCTTGCCGGTCTCGCGCGCGATCGTCGCGGCAATTGCCTCGCGCCGGTCGCTGAGCAGGGCGGCGAAGCGACGCGCCAGTGCGATGCGCTCGCCGAGCGGCATCCGCGCCCACCCCGAGAATGCATGGCGGGCAGCGGCGACGGCGCCGGCGCAGTCGGCGGCGGTGGCGGTCTTCTCCTCCCAAACCACATCCCCGCTTGCGGGGTCGGTCGAGCGCAGCCGCTCGCCACAGCCCTCCCGCCAGCGGTCACCGATCAGTAAGGACATCTCAGGCCGCCTCCGCCCGACCTGCCGTGGAGAAGGCGGCGCAGGTCGCGTCGACGCGCTCGAGCACTTGATCAGCCTCTTCGGTGGTCAGGACGAGCGGCGGCAGCAGGCGGATGCAGTTATCGCCGCCGCCGGCGACCAGCAGCCGCCGCGCGCGCGCCGCCGCGATGAACTCGCGGTTGTTCGGCAGCAGCCTCACGCCGACCAGCAGCCCCTTGCCGCGCACCTCGGCGATCACGTCGGGCCGCCGCGATCGCAACACCTCCAGACCGGCGCGCAGCCGTTCGCCGGTCTCGCGTTCGATCAACAGCGCGCGCTGCAGCGCCTCCTCGGGCAGCAGGGCGCGCC
>NZ_CAHJXA010000024.1 GCF_903644135.1 Sphingomonas bacterium
CGGGCGGCGGCGTCTGCGCAGGCGCGCCGGACCACGCCGTCAACAGGCCGACGGCGGCGAGCGTCGCGCCGGCCAGGGTGCCCGCCCTAGAAACGCTTGAAGCCACTGGCATTGTTCTCATCCGGCAGATTGCGGTTGTTCTCGAAGCATGACGCGTCGTCGATCAGGTCCATCCGCCGCTCGGTCAGCAGCTCATAGACGACCGTCGTCGACAACGGCTCCTTGAGCGCCTCGGGATCGTAGACGGTCAGATTGAGGTGAAGCCGGTCGGGCGCGACGCGTTGGAGCGTCCAGACGAGGTGCAGCGCCGCGCTGTGCGGGTTATACGCCGCGTCGATCGCGGTGCTGGCGATCAGCCCGACCGTATCGACGTGCAACGTGTCGCCGACCCACCAGCCGATCGAATGACCGTCATAGGTCGGCGTCAGGTCCGCCGGATGCGGCCGGCCGTCGGTATAGATGACGACGGGCCGCAGTCCGCCCCAGAAGCTGACCTGCCCCGGCGTCTGGATGACCTCGATCGGCAGGCCGGGGTTGACCACGATCTTCCATGGCATCCCGCTCGGCAGGCAGCGCACCCCAGCGTCGCCGATCACGCGGCCGGTCTTGGCGGCGGCGGCGCGCGCGTCGACCTTCTTCTGGTAATCCGGCGTCAGCGGGAGCGGGAACGGTGCCCAGCGGGTATATTTGCGCTCGGGGATAGGCGTCTGCGCCCTGAGGCCGGGTGCGGTGAGATACGACCCCGACCACAGCCCCGACAGATCGGGCGACCTGGCGTCGCCGTTGAGCTGATAGCGCTTCGCCGCCGGCGGCTCGTCGGCATGGGCCGTCCCGATCCCGACGCCCAACAGCGCCGCCGACAGCATCGACACCAGCCGGAGTCGCGGGAATGTCAGAACGCCTTTCCCTCTCATCGTCGCCTCATCCATGCCAGCTTTGACATCCGATCTGGCAAGTCTAGCCGCCGGACATCAGCCTGATACCGCGTTAAGCCATTGCATGACCGAGCGCAACTAACAAGGTTATCTCCTTGTTTTTGTGCGGTGCGGTGAGCTTTGTGGTTTCTTGTCCTGCTCGCACCGCACGACATTGCACTGCACAACAAACAAGGAGGGCACCTTGTTAGTTGCACGCCGTCGAGAAATGGCTTAGGCGTCGCTCCTGATGAAGCGGAAAGGCGTCCCACAAAGGGGTGCCACCGTGTCGCGAGGCGCCGTCGGCGCTGCAACGAAATCCGCGCGCAAGACGCGGATCGTCGAATGGGGAGAGGTTTGTGATGTTGAATCGATTCGGTGCTGGTGCCTCGGTGATCTGCCTCGTGCTGGCGACGCCGGTCTGGTCGCAAGCCTCGCCGCCGCCGGCCGCGACCGGCACCAGCGACAAGGCGCGCGACACGACCGCGCCCGGCGACAGCGCCAGCCAGACCGCCGTCGATCAGGGCGGGCTGCAGGACATCATCGTCACCGCGCAGAAGCGGTCGGAGAACCTGCAGCGCGTTCCCATCTCGATCACCGCGGTCGACGGCGCGGCGCTGACCGACAAGAGCGTCGGCAGCACCGCCGAGATCGGTACCGTCGCCGCCGGCGTCAACGTGCGGATCAACAACACCTCGTTCCTGCCCTACATCCGCGGCATCGGCACCAATTCGAGCAACACCGAGTCGCCCGCCTCGCTCTACGTCGACGGCGTCTACATCCCCTATTCGCGCGCCGGCCTGCGCGACCTCAACGATATCGCCCAACTGGCGGTGCTCAAGGGGCCGCAGGGCACGTTGTTCGGTCGCAATTCGACCGCTGGCGTCATCCAGATCACGACCCGCGATCCCTCGCAGGAATTGCATGCCGAGACTGGCGGCAGCATCGACAATTACGAGACGGCGCGCGGCGACATCTATGTCGCCGGCGGGTTGGCCGACGGCCTCGCCGCGAGCTTCTCCGGCCAATATGGCAAGCAGTTCATCGGCTGGGGCAAGGATTACACGACCGGCAACTACACCCACCGGCTGGACCGCGACGTCAGCCTGCGCGGCAAGGTCGTGTTCAAGCCTGGCCCGGACACCAAGATCACGCTGATCGGCGAATATTACGACCAGAACTATGTCGGCATCGCCAAGATCCCCTATGCCGGAACCACCCTCGCCTATCGCGGCGTGTCGGGGCCGGTGCAGACCGAATACGACCATTACGGCGACACCGACGGCTTCCTCAGAAACAAGGGCTATCTGGCCAGCGCCACGATCGATCAGCAGATCGGTCGCTACGACTTCAGGTCGATCACCTCCTACCAGAACTCCTATTCGACGCTGCTGTTCGACAACGACCTGACCGCCGCTCCGGCGTTTACGGTCTCGGGCAACCAGCCCAACCGCGCCGTCACCCAGGAGCTGCAGCTCGCCTCGCCGACCGCCGGCGTGTTCAAATGGGTGGTCGGCGGCTATTATTTCAGCAACCACGAGCGGTCGGACCCGTCGGTGCTGACGATGCGGCCGCCGGTCACGCCGTTGCCTGCACTGTTCATCCGGCGCGATGGTCAGCAGTCGACCGAGTCGCTGGCGGGCTTCGCCGAGGGGACGCTGACGCCGGTCGAGGGCACCAGCCTGACGTTGGGCGCGCGCTATACCTGGGAGCGGCGCGACTTTGTCGGCGTGCAGACCACGGGCGTGATCTTCTTCCCCAACGTGCCGGGACCGTTGGTCGCGCAGACCCAGACGGTGAGGAAACCGAGCTTCCGGGTCGCGCTGGACCATGAGTTCGGATCGGCCATCCTTGGCTATCTGTCGTTCAACACCGGCTTCAAGAGCGGCGGCTATAATTTGCTGGCACCGACCTCCGCGCCCTATCTGCCCGAGTCGCTCAGGGCCTATGAGGCCGGCCTCAAGACGCAGTTGTTCGACCGGCGCCTGCGCCTGAACGGCGCGTTCTTCTACTACGACTATTCCAACATCCAGGTGTCGCAGGTCGTCAACAACATCTCGACGGTCAGCAACGCCGCCAAGGCGGAGACCTATGGCCTTGACGTCGACCTGCAGGCGCTGATCACCCACGACCTGCAGATTTCCGGTGCGCTGGCGGTCCTGCACGCGCAATATACCGACTATCCGGGCGCACAGCTGGCGACGCCCAAGGCGACCGGCGGCGCGACGATCACGTCGTTCAACGCGGCGGGCAACCGGCTGCCCTCGTCGCAGAAGTTCAGCGCCAACCTCGCGCTCGATTATGACCGGCCGGTGGCGGGTGCGACGATGCACTTCAACGTCACCGGAGCCTATCAGGGCGACTACTTTCTGGAGCCGGACAATTACATCCGCCAGCCGAGCTATGTGAACCTCAGTACGTCGTTGAAGGTGACGTTGCCGGGCGATCACTTCAGCGTGACGCTGTTCGGCAAGAACCTGTTCGACGCGCGGGTGATCACCGCCGCCAGCGCGACCGCCACCGTCGTCTCCGTGGTCTACGATGTCGCGCCGCGAACCTATGGCGCGGCGTTCCGCTACAAATTCTGACGATCGACGCTCACGTCGAACAGCAAACGGCCCGCCATCGAGGCCGAACAAGGGGAGGATAGAAGATGCGTGCTTCGTTGCTGATGTCGGTCTCGGCCGCCTCGTTCCTCGCCGCGACTGCGGCCGGTGCGCAGACCGCTGCGCCCGCCTCCACCGGCCAGGCCGCGCCGATCGCGACGCCGACCGATCATGGCGAGCAGGCCGCCTCCGCTCAAAGCGGCCTGGGCGACATCATCGTCACCGCGCAGCGCCAAGCGGAGAACTCGCAGCGCGCCGCGGTGCCGCTGAGCGTCATCGACGGGTCGACGCTGACCAGCGCCGGCATCACCCAAGTCGACCGGCTGAACGAACTTGCGCCGGCGCTGTCGATCGAGCCGACCAGCAGCGGCAATTTGATCTTCGTGCGCGGCGTCGGCAACTTCTCGACAACGGCGGCCAGCGACGGCGCGGTCGCGTTCAACTATGACGGCGTCTATATCGGCCGGCCAACCTCGACCACCGGCGTGTTCTACGACCTGCAGCGCGTCGAGGTGCTGAAGGGGCCGCAGGGCATCCTCTATGGGCGCAACGCCACCGGCGGCGCGATCAACGTGCTGCCGGTGCAGCCCAAGATCGGCGAGCTGTCGGGCTTCGCAACCGTCTCCTATGGCAATTACAACACGATCAACGCGGAGGGCGCGATAAACCTGCCGCTCGGCGAACATGGCGCGGTGCGCGTGTCGGCCAACACCGCCAACCACGACGGCTATTTCCGCGACGGCACGTTCGACCAGAAGGAATATGCCTTTCGCGTCCAGATGAAGGCCGAGCTGACGCCGGACCTGACCGTGCGCGTGGCGGGCGATTATGCGCATGACGGCGGCCTCGGCAACAGCGTCAACTATTACGGCGTCTATGCGCGCAACCCGGCGGTGCCGCTGTCGGCAACGGCGGTGCCCGGCTCGAACTATTACACCTTCATACCATCGGGTCTGTCGGATGCGGAGGGCATCCTGTCGCCCGCGTCGCAGGCGTATCGCCAGACGGTCACGCTGGGCGCATACGGACGCAAGGTCGACGCGCTGCAGGTCGCTCCGTTCCAGCATAACGACTTTGTCGGGGTGAACGCCGAGATCGCGCTGAAGATGAGCGCGGGAACGCTGACGGTAGTGCCGCAATGGCGCTATGCGAAGCTGAACTATCTCTCGACGGCCGGGTCGTTCGCTTATGCGAATACCGAGACCGACGAGCAGTACGGCGTCGAGGCGCGGTTTGCGGGCAAGCGCATCAGCCTGTTCGATTACCAGCTCGGGCTTTATTACTATGGCGAGAATGACCAGCCCCGGCCGTCGCTGACGTTGATCAACCTGGGCAGCTATTCGCAGGCCAAGTACAAGACCGACTCCTACGCGGCGTTCGGCCGGATCACCGCCAACATCACGAACAAGCTGCGGCTGGTCGGAGGCCTGCGCTACACCAAGGACGACAAGACCTTCAACTATGCCTCGACCAGCATCGTCGTGAGCTGCGTCGCGGTCAACGCGTTCGGCGCGCCCAACTGCCCGCTCGCACCGTCGGTGCCGCTGTTCACCGATCCCTCGACCTTGCCGTTCCGGGTGCCCGCGGCGGGCGGTGCGCCGATCCCGGTCTTCACCGGACCGGGCGGCCCGAACTACGTCGTCATCCGCAGCCTGACGACTTTCAACAACGTCAAGAGCAACAACCGCATCACCTATCGCGGGGCGGCCGAGTTCGATCTAGCTCCGCGGTCGCTGCTCTACGCCAGCGTCGAGTCGGGTTATCGGTCGGGTGGTTTCTCGCCCGCGGTCGGCTTCGAGAGCTACGATCCCGAATACATCACCGCCTACACGGTCGGCCTCAAGAACCGCTTCCTCAACAACCGCCTGCAGCTGAACCTGGAAGGGTTCATCTGGAACTACACCAATCAGCAGATCGCGCATAACGGCCTCGACCTCAGCGGTCGCAGCGCCAGCTATGTGCAGAATGTCGGCCAGTCCAAGATCAAGGGCGTCGAGGTCGAGGGCCGACTGCTGGCGACGCCGACAACACTGGTCAGCACCGACGTGCAGTATCTGCACACCCGCCAGGAACGCTTCGCCTATCTGGCCGGTCCGGGTCAGCCGCCGCTGACCGGCTGCGCGGTGACCTATACTGCCGCCAACGCATCGCCCTATCTGGTCGATTGCGCTGGCTTCGATTCCTATAATTCGCCGCATTGGACAGTGAACGTCGCCGGGCAGCAGACACTCAAGCTGGGCGACTATCAGCTCGTCCTCGGCGTCGACAGCCAATATAAGAGCCGTCGCAACATCGGCTTCGCCTATCTTCCCCAGCAGACGATCAGGGCGAACTACACGACCAACGCGCAGGTCCAGTTCGGCCCCGCCAACGAGCGCTGGGCGGTGGCCGGCTACATCCGCAACATCGAGGACAACCGCGTCGAGCTCTACTCGACGACCAACCCCACCGCGCTGTTCCTGGCGGCCGGCAGCACCGCGCCGCGCACCTATGGCGTTCGCGCTTCGGCCAAGTTCTGAGCAGCGCTTTCAGCGAGGAGGCTGGCCCGGCCGCCTCGCTCGACGTCGCGAGCGGGTATGGTCAGTCCTCGCGCATGCCGACGAAGACGGCGATCAGCGCGATCGACCCGCCATAGCGGAACGCGGTGTTCGCCGCCTGCGCGAAGATGTGCGACCGCCACATCTCGAACACCTGCTCGCCGATGACCGTCCAGCCCAGATAGACGCCCAGCACCGCGACACCGCAGCCGGCGAGCGCCAGCGACTTGGCCTGCGCAAAGGTCGCGGCGTCCGCCCGGCGCGCCGCCCACATGCGCCATCCGCCGGCCGCGCAGCCGACGCCGCCGAGGATCTTGAACACGACGATGCCGAACCAGCCGAGGGCGATCACCACCGGGCTTTTGGTCGCCTGCCACCAGCCCGCCCCGCCATCGACGGTCGCCATCGAGGTAACGCCGCCGATCGAGCCCATGACGTGCCGCCAGTCGACGATGTTGTCCGCCACGCTGAGCAGGCAATAGGCCGCGACGCTGAGGATCAGCAGGATTTTGACGATGCGTAGCATGGCTTCTTCCCCATCGTGTGCGGCGCGGCTCATCAGATCGACGCCTTGAGGTGCTCCTGCGCCGACTTGGAATACGGCGTCGGCGAGACGATCGCGCGGATCGTCGTCTGCTCGTGGCGCTCGACATGCGGCTTGCGCGAACCGCCGTTGATCTCGCCCCAGGTAATGACGACTTCGCGGCCGAGGTCGGCATGGTCCTCGTCGATGCAGCACAGCGACAGCATGTCGCGCTCGTTGATGTTGTAGCCGGCGAACTGCGACATGCCGATCAGCGTGCCGTCCTGCGAGCGCACCTCATCGGCCTGCGGCCAGCCGAAATAGGACGTCGGCTGATCGATCGCCTTGTAGAGCGGCCCGGGCGTCAGCTGCGTCTCGTAGATCTTGAGCACGTCCTCGCGGTTCCACTGCAGCGCGCGCTTGACCCGCCGCGGCTTGCCCGCCGCCGCCTCCAGCGCCTCGCGGCCGATGAAATCGTGGTCGAATTTGACCAGCTTGTCATAGCCGAGCCCAGACGGCGTCCAGTAATAATCCTCGATATTGTCGGAGTAGAGGCTGCCCGCGAGCTGCGCGTTGCCCTCCCAGCTATCGGCCGGCAGCCACTCGCGATAAGCGCGCAGCTCCTCGCCGGTATAGATGCCGGGCAGCGGATAGGGCACCCAGCCGTCCTCCGCCGCCGTGCTGAAATAGGTGCGCGAACCGGCCTGACGCAGCCCGTATTTCTCGCCGATGCCGACCAGCAGGTCGCGGACCGCATCCAGTTCGTCATAAGGCCCGGACAGCTCCGCGCCGGCGTGGCCGGCCATGCCGTGGCGCAACACCTGCACCTTGTGGCCACGCATGGTCACGTTGGTGACGCGGAAGAACTTGAGCTCGGGGAAGCCGCCATCGCACGCCTCGTCTAGGATCGTGCGGGCGTTGGGCCCCTCGACCTGGAAACGGTATTTGGTGCGCTTGCCAGTCGGGTTGAACGGCGTGGTCGGATCGAACTCCATCGCCACGTCATAGTCGCCGGACTCGCCGTGGAAGCGAACCCAATTGAGGATTGGCATCCCGCTGATCAGCTCAAAGCCTTCGCTCTCGCCATGGTAATAGACGACGCAATCACCGACGTGATGGCCGCGCGGCGTGCAGGCGAAATACTGCTTGGCCCGCTCGGTTGACAGGTTCGCGAACGAACAGGGCGACAGATACTCGAGCATCCGCCGCGCATCCGGACCTCTGACGTAGAGCACCGGCATGTGATGCGACTGGTTGAACAACACGGCGGTCTCCCGCCAGGCACGCTGTTCTTCTCGCCAGTTGCTATACTCCGGGGCGATCAGGTTCTTGGTCGCGAACAGGCCGGTGCGCGAGGCGTGAAACGGTGAGATCGTGTCGTTGTAGAAATACTCGACGAGGTTTTCCTTCGAGTCGACCAGATCCTGTAGGCTTTTCAAATCCATCCTCCCGCAGCAACCCGCGATGGCAGCGCCCCCGCGACCGACGCCGTTTCGGTCGTCGATTCAGCTTAAACAGGCGGCGGTGCCGTCGGTGGACGGTCGCCCCTGTGCGAGGAGGTCTAGGCCATCCGGACAGTGAGTGCAACTAACAAGGTGTGCTGCTTGTTTGTGCGGTGCGGCAGAGTTACGCGACCAAAGCGCCTGCTACGCCGGCCTGGACGGCCGCAGGACTAGGGGGGCGAGCTTGCGCCAGGCTTCGAGCGTCGCGGTGCGCTGCACATGGTAGGGCAGCCAGGTGTTCACGAAGAAGATGCCGCGCAGCAGATACTGGGACAGCTCGATGAACTGCTCGGCGTCGGCTCTGGCATAGCCGGCATGGACCAGCGCATCGAGCCAGATGCGGTCGAGCTCGCGCCGCGAACTGGCGAGGACCGGGTAGACGATCTTCGCAAGCGCCTTGTCCGAGCGCGCGACGATGACGATCTCCATCAGCGCGGTGAATGCGGGCGCGAAGAAGAACGCCTCCGACTCGGCCAGGAACTCGTCGATCGCGGTTTCCGGCGAGCCGATCGTCGACGAGGTCGCCCGGGCATGGGCGATCGCCTCGTCCAGCGCGTGGGCGGTCGCCGCCGTGACCAGGTCGATCTTCTTGGGGTAGTAATGCTCCTGCGCGCCGCGCGACACCCCGGCGCGGGCGGCGACGCCAATCGCACTGAACCCGGCATAGCCCTCCTCGACCAGCGATTGCAGCGCCGCCGTCAGGATCGCCGCCTGGGTCTCCTGCCGACGCTCCGCCTGCGTCCGACGCGTGACCGCCTTGTGCTGGGTCGCCATGATCGGCCTCGCAGTCCCGCGTGATATCGTCACCAAGCCATAACCGGCTCACCGCCTATCGCAAGCGGATCGCTGGCCATCGGCCTGACCGCGACGGCATCGCCCGGCTAGATCACGTCCTCGATCCGGATCGGTTCGCTTGGTGACAGCGGCTCAAGCGGGCCGCGACCAGAGGGGCGGGAACCGGGTCGCCCGGCCACCGGTTGAGCCGCAAAGAGGGAGCATGTCCGATGACCGCCGAACCCAGCCAACTCCTCGCCTCCAGCACCATCACCGACACGCTCAAGGTCGAGAGCCGCGACGGGGCCAATGTCGGCACCGTCCATGCGGTAATGGTCCACAAGGGGTCGGGGCGAACCACCTATGCGGTGCTGTCGCTCGGCGGCTTTCTCGGCATGGGCAAGAGCTACTACCCCCTGCCCTTCTCGCTGCTGCAATATGACGCCGTGCGCGACCTGTATGTCGTCACCGTCGACAAGAGGATGCTGGAAGGCGGGCCGAGCTGGGCCAACAACGCACCGACCTTCGATCAGGCCTATGCCGACCGCGTCGCGCGCTATTACGAGACGCCGAGCCAGGATCTGGCGGCGGGGTAACGCTCAACGCGACCGCCGGCCGCTTCCCGGCATTCCGGCGCGCATCTTGCTCTCGCGGCCGTAGCGCGTCTTGCGGGTGCCCGGCTTGCCCTCGTTGCTGCGCCCCATCACCGGCAGTTTCTGCTGGTCGACCGGGAGGCCGAGCTCGTCATTCTCCAGCTGGCGGATCTCATCGCGCAGGCGGCCGGCGGTCTCGAACTCCAAGTCCGACGCGGCCTTGCGCATCTGCTTCTCCAGGTCTTCGATATAGGCGCGCAGGTTGTGGCCGACCATGTGCGGACGGTCCTCGTCGATCTCGACCGTCACCTGATCCTTGCTGGCGACATGGGCAATGATGTCGCCGATGTTGCGGCGGATGGTGGTCGGGGTGATGCCGTGGAGCGCGTTGTATTCCTCCTGTTTCTCGCGGCGGCGGCCGGTCTCGTTCATCGCCCGCTCCATGCTGCCGGTGATGCGGTCGGCGTAGAGGATGACGCGGCCGTCGACGTTGCGCGCGGCGCGGCCGATGGTCTGGATCAGCGACGTCTCCGAGCGCAGGAAACCCTCCTTGTCGGCATCGAGGATCGCGACCAGCCCGCATTCGGGGATGTCGAGCCCCTCGCGTAGCAGGTTGATGCCGATCAGCACGTCGTACACGCCGAGCCGCAGGTCGCGGATCAGCTCGATACGCTCCAGCGTCTCGACGTCGCTGTGCATGTAGCGGACCTTAATGCCCGCCTCGTGCATATATTCGGTCAGGTCCTCCGCCATCCGCTTGGTCAGCGTGGTGACGAGGGTGCGATAGCCACGCTCGGCGGTCAGCCTAGCCTCGACGATCAGGTCCTGGACCTGCTCCTCGACCGGCTTGATCTCGATCGGCGGGTCGATCAGGCCAGTGGGGCGGATCACCTGTTCGGCGAAGACGCCACCGGTCTGCTCCATCTCCCAATGGCCCGGCGTCGCCGAGACGCTGACCGTCTGCGGGCGCATCGCGTCCCATTCGTTGAAGCGTAGCGGGCGGTTGTCGATGCACGACGGCAGGCGGAAGCCGTATTCGGCCAGCGTGATCTTGCGCCGGTGGTCGCCCCGCGCCATCGCGCCGATCTGCGGCACCGTCTGGTGGCTCTCGTCGACGAACAGGAGCGAGTTTTCGGGCAAATATTCGAACAGCGTCGGCGGCGGCTCGCCGGGCAGGCGGCCGGTGAGGAAGCGGCTGTAATTCTCGATGCCGTTGCACGATCCGGTGGCGGCGATCATCTCCAGGTCGAACTGGGTGCGCTGTTCGAGGCGTTGCTTCTCGAGCAGCTTGCCCTCGATCTCCAGCTCCTTGAGCCGTTCCGACAGCTCGTGCTTGATCGCCTCCGACGCCTGTTTCAGTGTCGGGCCGGGCGTGACATAGTGGCTGTTGGCATAGACGCGGATGCTGTTGAGGCTCGCGACCTTCTTGCCGGTCAGAGGGTCGAACTCGACGATATCCTCGATCTCGTCGCCGAAGAAGCTGATCCGCCAGGCGCTATCCTCGTAGTGCGACGGGAACAGCTCCAGCGTGTCGCCCTTCACCCGAAAATTGCCGCGCTGAAAGGCGGCGTCGTTGCGCTTGTACTGCAGCGCGACCAGCTTGCGGACGATCTCGCGCTGGTCGACGGTGGCGCCCTTCTTGAGGTCGAAGATCATCGCCGAATAGGTCTCGACCGAGCCGATGCCGTACAGGCACGACACCGAGGCGACGATGATGACGTCGTCGCGCTCCAGCAGCGAGCGGGTGGCCGAATGGCGCATCCGGTCGATCGCCTCGTTCACCGAGCTTTCCTTTTCGATATAGGTGTCGGAGCGGGGGACGTAGGCTTCAGGCTGGTAGTAATCGTAATAGCTGACGAAATATTCGACCGCGTTGTCGGGGAAGAACGACTTGAACTCGCCATAGAGCTGCGCGGCGAGGATCTTGTTGGGGGCGAGGATCAGCGCCGGGCGCTGCAGCGCCTCGATGACCTTGGCCATGGTGAAGGTCTTGCCCGAGCCGGTCACGCCGAGCAGCACCTGGTCCTTGTCGCCCTCGCGCGCGGCGGCGACCAGCTCCTCGATCGCGCCCGGCTGGTCGCCCGAGGGTGTGTACTCGCTGACCAGCGTGAACGCCTTGCCGCCCTCGACCTTCGCCGGCCGCTGCGGGCGGTGCGGTACGAAGCTGTCGCCGGTATCGGGCTCGGCGAGGCTGGTGCGAATCTGGATTGTCATTGCCGATCAATATGGGATGGTTGAGCGGTTGCCGCAACGAAGCGGGAACGTGCAACGGGGGTTGTCATGAGAGGAATCGTATTCGCCGCGCCGGTGCTGCTGCTGATCGCCGCCGGGCCGACCTTGCCGGTCAAGCCTGGCAAGTGGGAGACCACCGCCACCATCGACGAGGCGTCGATGCCCGGTATGCCCGCCTTCCTGACCAAGCGGATGATCGGCCACGCCACCACCGTGTCGCAGTGCATCACCCCCGAACAGGCGGCGAACGGCCCGCGCGCGATGATGGAGAACAGCAACGGCAAGTGCCACTACACGGAGTTCAACGCCACCGGCGGCAAGTTCAACGCGACGATGGCGTGCGAGATGCCGTCGGGGACGATGACCTCCACGGCCAGCGGCACCTACACCGCGACGACGCTCGACCTAACCAGCAGCGGCACGATGACCGGCCCGCGCGCCATGACCACCAAGTCGCACAGCAGCGGCCATTATGTCGGCCCCTGCTGAGTAGCGCCTTTATTCCATCGCCCTGACGGCGGGCGTGTCGAGGCACTTCAACAGCGCGTCGCGGCTGACCGGCGTCACCGGCGCGGGCGCGGCATAGGGCGCGATCTCGGTCGGCACGCCGATCGGCACCGGCGCGAAGCCCGTCTGGCCGGTGCAGGCCATCGCCGCCGCCAGCAGCCGGGGCGGGGTGTCGTACTGCTCGAAGCTCAGCCGGAACGTGCCCCAGTGCACCGGGATCGAGCGCGCCGCGCCGAGGCGGCGATGGACCTCGACCGCGTCGACCGGGCCCATATGGCTGCCGAGCGCCATCTGGCCGGGCACGAAGCGGAACGCGCCGATCGGCAGCAGCGCCAGGCGGATCGGGCCATGCGCCGCCGCCTCGGCCGGCCAGCGGCCGTCGCCAAAGCCGGTGTCGCCGGCGAAGAACAGGTTGCCGCCGCTCGGCAAGGTGACGACGAAACCCGACCAGAGTGCGCGGTTGCGGTCGCTCGACCAGCGGGTGCCCCAATGGTGCGCGCGGGTGACGATCACGTCGATGCCGGGGCGGATCGGCACATGCTGGCCCCAGTCGACCGCGGTCGCCTCGGCCCCGCTCGCGCGCTTGATGACGGTGTCGTTGCCCAGGCTGGTGACGATATGCGGCCGGTCGCGCCGCCACAGCCGGGTCAGCGTCGGCCCGTCGAGATGGTCCCAATGGTCGTGGCTGAGCAGCACCAGGTCGATCGGCGGCAGGTCGGCGAACGCCACCCCCGGCGCGGCGACGCGGCGCGGCCCCAGGCTGAACGGCGGCGGGAACGGGCCGGTCTTGTCGCTCCACTGCGGGTCGGTGAGGATGTTGAGCCCCTGCGTCTGCACCAGCACGCTGGCATGGCCCACCCATGTGACGAGCATCCGCTCGCCCTCGACGCGCGCCGGCGGCTTCGCCTGCGCCACGTCGACATGGTCCGGCCAGGGCGGCCGGCCGTCGCGCCCGGTCAGGTAGCGGAAGATGAAGCCGGCGCGGCTGCCGCCGCCGGGCATCTGGAACGTGTCCTGGTCGCCATCGGGGTTGAAGAAGCGCTCGCCGTCGAAATGGTCGCTGACCGGGCCGCGATAATAGATGCGGTCAAGGAAGCGCGGCACGATCGTGATCGCCAGCAACAGCACGATGACGAGGAACAGCAGCACCGCGCCGGTGATCTTGATAACAGCCAACATGGATCATCAACGCGGCGTGCCGCCGAAGGGTGCAGCTTGCCGCCGGCGGGATCGGCGTTACGCTGTGGGGGCTATCGTTCAGGGGAAATCATCATGCGTCCGTTCCTAGCCGCGCTGCTGCTCGCCGCCGCTCCGCTCCCTGCGCTTGCCGCGCCCGTGAAGGTGGAGGAGGCGTCGATCGCCGACCTGCAGACGATGATGACGAGCGGCAAGGCGTCGAGCGTCGCGATCACCCGCGCCTATCTCGCCCGCATCGCGGCGATGGACCGCCGCGGACCGGCGCTGCGCGCGGTGATCGCGATCAACCCCGACGCGCTCGCCGAGGCCAAGGTGCTGGATGCCGAGCGCCGGGCCGGCCACCTGCGCGGCCCGCTCCACGGCGTGCCGGTGCTGATCAAGGACAATATCGAGACGCTGGACCCGATCGCGACCACCGCGGGCAGCCTGGCGCTCAAGGACAATGTCACCCGCCGCGACGCGCCGGTGGTGGCGCGGCTGCGCGCGGCCGGGGCGGTGATCCTGGGCAAGACCAATCTCAGCGAATGGGCGAACATCCGCTCGACCCACTCGATGAGCGGCTGGAGCGCAATCGGCGGGCTGGTCAGGAACCCCTATGCGCTCGACCGCACCGCCTGTGGTTCGTCGTCGGGGTCGGGCGCGGCGGTGGCGGCGAGCTTCGCCGGCGCGGCGGTGGGAACGGAGACCGACGGTTCGGTGGTGTGCCCGTCCTCGCTCAACGGTCTGGTCGGGCTGAAGCCGTCGATCGGCCTCGTCAGCCGTACCCGCGTCGTGCCGATCAGCCATTCGCAGGACACGCCCGGGCCGATGGCGCGCAGCGTGCGCGACGTCGCGGCGATGCTGTCGGCGATGGTCGCCGCCGACCCGGAGGACCCGGCGACTGCGGGGACGCAGGCGCATGATTATGTCACCAGCCTGTCGCCGGGCGCGCTGGCGGGGGTGCGGGTCGCGGTGCTTACCCCCGAAGGCATGAGCCTCGACCTGTCGGCCGCGTTCGGCCAGGCGCTCGCGGTGCTGAAGGAGGCCGGCGCGGTGCTGGTCGAGGTCAAGGCGACCGATCGCAAGGGACTGGGCGCGGCGGAACAGGTCGTGCTCCACACCGAGCTGAAGGCGGACCTCAACGCCTATCTCGCCACCACCCCACCGGCGGTGCGCGCGCGCACCCTGACCGACCTGATCGCGTTCGACTCGGGCCATGCCACCGCCGAGATGCCGTTCTTCGCGCAGGAAACGTTCGAGGCGGCCGACACCACCAAGGGCCTCGACGACCCCGCCTACAAGGCCGCGCGCGCCACTTCCTTGCGGCTGGCGGGGGCGGAGGGGATCGACGCGATGCTCAAGGCCGCGAATGCGACCGTGCTGGTCGAGCCGAGCTATGGCCCCGCCTGGTACTCCGACACCGTCTATGGCGACCAATATGGCGGCCCCTCGTCGAGCGAGCTGCCGGCGGTGGCGGGCTATCCCAACCTGACCGTGCCGATGGGGCTGGTACGCGGGCTGCCGGTCGGGCTGTCGTTCATCGCGACCAAGTTCGGCGAGGCGACGGTGCTGGGGGCGGGCTATGCCTATGAGCAGCGGTCGCACGCGCGGGTGCCGCCGCGCTACCTGCCGACCGCCAACGCGCTGCCCGGGCTGGAGGCGGCGCGCTAGGCGATCAGGCCCGCCCGATCAGTTGCGCCCGATCAGTTGCTGCGCGATCCGGTCGGCGACCGCCGCCGCCGGCGCGTCGTTGCGCTCGCTCTCGTCCCAGATCTGGTGGAGGCGGTGCGGGATGCGGTCGATGCGCGCCATTACCTCGGCCTCGTCGCCCTGACCCAGATATTCCAGGCCGACATTGATGATCCCGCCGGCGTTGATGACATAGTCGGGCGCATAGGTGATGCCGGCCTCGTGCACCCGGCGGCCATCTTCCGCGGTGGCGAGCTGGTTGTTGGCCCCGCCGGCCACCACCCTGGCCTTGAGCGCGGCGATGCTCGCCTCATCGAGGACCGCGCCGAGCGCGTTGGGGCTGACGATATCCGCCTCGACCGCCAGGATCGCGTCTGCCGCCACCACCGCCGCGCCGATCTCGCTCGCCAGCGCTTGGGCGCGCGCGGCATCGACATCGGCCAGGGTCAGCACCGCGCCGTCGGCCGCGAGCAGCCGGGCAAGACCGCCACCGACCGAGCCGACGCCCTGGATGGCGACCCGCACCCCCGCCATGTCGTCGCTACCGAGCCCGCGCTTGGCCGCCGCGCGCACGCCCAGATAGACGCCGCGCGCGGTGTAGGGCCCCGGATCCCCGCCCGCCGCACCGCTTGCGACCGGCAAGCCGGAGACGTGGTGGGTCTGGCCGGCGATCACCTTCATCCGCGCTTCCGACATGCCGACATCCTCGGCGGTGACGTAGCGGCCGCCGAGCGACTCGATCGCGCGGCCAAATGCGGCGAGCTGCGCGTCGCTGACCGTCGCGCCGGGCGCATCGGCGAGGATCACGCCCTTGCCGCCGCCGAGATCGAGGCCCGCCATCGCGTTCTTGTAGCTCATCCCACGCGACAGCCGCAGCGCGTCGGTGATCGCGCCGTCGCTGCCCGCATAATGCCAGAAGCGCACGCCGCCGGCCGCCGGGCCGAGCGCGGTCGAGTGGACCGCGATGATCGCCCGCAACCCGGAGGCGCGATCGGTGAACAGGTGGACGCCCTCATGGTCGTCGAAGTCGGGCAAGCCCCAAGCGGCCATGATAGGTTCTCGTGAGGTGGATGGGGCGACCGACGGGACTTGAACCCGCAACTTCCGGCATCACAAGCCGACGCTCTAACCAATTGAACTACGGTCGCCGCGAAGGCCGCGCCTCTAGCGGGCGGGGCACTCGCGCGTCAAGGCTGGCGCTTCGGCAAACCGCTTCACAGCCTGCCCTGCACCGACAGCCGCCAGCCCCCCGCCGCCTCGACGAACCCCGCGGCCTGCAGCCGCTGCGCCGTGGCCGGATCAGGCGGTTGCAGCGTGAAGTCGGCATGGTAGAGCCCGTCGCCCGTGACCCGCAGCGTCACCGCCTCACCGCCGCCGGTGCTGGTCAGCGGCACCAGCAAAGCCGCGCCGTCGCAGCGGACCGTTCCCGACAGGGAGGCAGGCAGCGCCACCCC
>NZ_CAHJXA010000025.1 GCF_903644135.1 Sphingomonas bacterium
GTCGCCGCGGCGGTGATGGGCTTCACCGCCGGCGCGGGCCAGGGCTGCGTCTGCGGGACGCGGGTGCTGATCCACCGCGACGTCTATGACGAGGTCGCGAACGGTATCGCCGCAGCGGCGGGCGCGATGAAGGTTGGCGGCCCGTTCGATTCCGCGACGCAGGTGACGCCGATCATCTCGCAGGAACAGCTCGATAAGATCGCCGGCTATATCGCGCTCGGCCAGCAGGAGGGCGGTTGCCTCGCAGCCGGAGGCCAGTCATCGAGCGACGCCGGCTTCTATGTCGAGCCGACCGTGTTCACCGACGTGCGCAATGATATGCGGGTCATGCAGGAGGAGATCTTCGGACCGGTCGGCGGGCTAATCCCGTTCGGCGACGCCGACGAGGCGATCGCGCTCGCCAACGACGTCGCCTATGGCCTGTCGGCTTCGGTGTGGACCGGCAACCTCGCCATCGCGCAGCGTGTGACCGACGAGGCCAAAGCCGGGATCGTCTGGGTCAACACGCTGTTCGAGATGGACGTGATGGCCCCGTTCGGCGGCTACAAGGCGTCGGGCATCGGCCGCGAGCTGGGCCCGGACTCGATCGACGCCTTCACCCAGACCAAGACCGTTGTGATGCGCAGTTGAGGTCGTGCGTTGCCCGCCGCGGCTCATCTACCCCCCTCAATAATGGTATCGCAATTCGACGCCGACGCGGCGAGGCGTGAGGACGCCGCGGGAGTAATAGCGCTCGACCACACCGGTCCTGGTCTGGTTGAAGGAGCTGATATCCTCGCTGATCGCCGTGACCGCGTATTTGTCGAAGATGTTGTCCGCGAACAGGCTGATGTCGTATTTCGGCGCAACGAAGCTCAACGATGAGCGGTGCGTGACGAAGCCGGGGATCCTCTCGCCATTGCCGCGCAGGCCGACGCGCGAATAGATGTCGCCGGTATAGGTCGTCGCCCAGATCGCCTCGACAGAGTTGCCGCCCCCGAGCGGGTAGCTGTAGGTGCCCTGCACGCTCGCCGAGTTCTTGGTCGAGCCCGGCAGCCGGTCGCCGGCAAAGGCAGGGAAGGTGATCCCCTGGCTGACGACAAGCGCCGGCACATCCTGCGTCAGGTGCGCGTCGGTATAGGCATAGGTGCCCTGAAGCAGGAAGTTGGGCGTTACCTTGAACGAGCCGGAGAACTCGAACCCCTGCGACAGTGCCTTGCCGCCGTTCTTGATGATGCCGACGGCGCCGTTGACCGTCTGCGACGGTACCTGGATGTCGGACCAGTCGATCTTGAATCCATCCACCGTGAACTGCAGCCGCCGGTTGAACAGCGAGGCGCGCACACCAAGCTCCATGTTGCGCGTCTTGTCGGGCGTATATTGCAGTTCGCTGGGCAAGGCGCAGACGTTCTGGCCGGGCGGCAGCGGCAGCACGCACGGCGCGACCCGGTTGACGTTGCCGGTGCGATACCCGGTCGAATAGGTGAAATAGCCGAGCAGGCTGTCGCTGAACTTGTACGAGGTGTTCGCCTTGAACACGGTGCCGTCGCTGCCGGTACTGCCCGACTTGATGCGGCTCGGCGCGAACTGGATGAGCGGGTAGGGCGTACGCCGGATGCCGCCGCCGGTCAGCGGCGTGTCGGTCCCGCCGATGACGAACGCGTCGTACTTGAAGTAGCGCACGCCGCCGGTGACCTGCCACGCCTTGGTGATGTGTAACGTGCCCTCGCCATAAACGGCCTTCTCCTTCGTCTGCGTGTTGACGAAGCTGATATATTCAAGGTCGTCCGGCCGCGGGATACCGAAATAGGCAGCATAGCCCGGGACGTACTCGCGGTAATTGTTGGCGGATCGGAAGTTGTTGTAGAAGCCACCCAGCACCCAGCTGAACGGGCCGCCATGGCTTGAGATCAGGCGTACTTCTTGATCGAACTGGTTATAGGTGGTGTTGCTCTGGTTGTACGACGAGAAGTTGGGGAACGCCTCGTACCCATAGTCGAGATCGAGCAGCAGATCGGTATTGTCGCTCATGCGACGCACGGTCTGCTTGGTGAAGGCCGTGCTGCTCACCATCTGGGCGATGTTGAACAGGTTGACGTTGACCTCGGCGGCGTAAAGGTCGGACACGCGGTGCGACGGTTCGAGGTAGCGGCTCGGGAACTCGTACTTTCCCGTGCCGAGCACGCCGTTGCCGTTGGCCTGTCGCCCGTTGGTGTCCGTGGTCTGATGGGCGTAAGTCAGATACGCCTTGATGTTGGGATTGGCCTCGAGCAGCAACTGGTTGCGTGTCGTGAAGGTGTGCTCGAAGTTCACGTCCTTCTGGCGCGTGAAGTTCGCACCATATTGCGCGTTGTTGCCTAGGCCCGCCTGCGCCGCCGTCGTCCCGCGCACCGGCTGGGGGTTGGACACGCCAGGTTGCTTCAGGAGGTAGTTGTAATCGATGAAGCCGGCATTGTCGTAATAACCGGTCACCGTCCGGAAGGCGATGTGATCCCGCCAGATCGGAATGTTGACCGCGATGTCGCCGACCCCGCCGAGATCGGTGCTGTGCGACTCGAAATAGCCCCGCGCATGAAGATCGACGGAGAAGCGGTCGACATCCGGACGGTTGGGGATGTAGCGCACCGCGCCGGACAGGGTACCCAGGCCGTACAAGGTACCCTGCGGCCCCTGCAGCACCTCGACGCGGGCGACGTCGATCAGCTTGAGGTCGAGGTAGAGCGGCACTTCACCCAGATAGACGCCGACCGCGCTGTTGAGGTTCGCGCCGAACGTGCTCGTGTCGGAGGTCGAGATGCCGCGCAGGATGATCTGGCCGGTCGATCCGGGGCCGGTATCGGCGACGGTAAGGCCGGGCGTGAAGGCCGCGAGCGATTTCACATCGTCGATGCGTTCCTTGGCGAGCGTCTCCGCACTGACGGCGCTGATGTTGATCGGCGCGTCCTGCAGCGTCGTCGTCCGGCGGCTGCCGGTCACGACGATCTCGTTGCTCGCATTGCCCGTGTCGGCGGTGCCGGCACCGGGTGGGCCGGACTGAGCGGTCTGCGCCCAGGCGGGAGATGCGGCGATGCCCATCAGCATGGTCGCCGAGAGCAGGGTCTTCCTCGCAATTCGTCCGTGCACGTCTGTCCCCTTTGGCCGATGATGGTCGATGCCCCTCTCCGCCGCCTTTTGTATCCGCTGCCGCTTGGTGTCGGTCTGGCGGGTGGCGCTGCTGGTTGGCTCGGCTCCGGCGAAGAATGATCCAGTTACTCGCCGCGGTGACATGGGGCGTTTGACGTAGCCTCCATTCCGGCAGGCAAAGCGTGTCTTCCAAGGCACAGTGGCCGAGGCGCCCATGCCTACGTCAAACGCCGTATGGGGTTGATTGCGCTTATCTTCGATGTTGCGCAGCCATGATGCGACCCAACATCTTCGTCGTCGGCGCGATCGCAGCAGTCGGTCTATCAGCGGGGTCGCTCTCCGCCGCTCCGGTCCGGATTGCGGCGTCTGCGCGGCTTGCCCATTGCGGCGAGGCGACCTGCCTGCTGGTCACCGGCCGCCGCGCGGATGCCGCGGCTCCGGTATCGATCGCTGGGCATGACATCGCCGTCGTCGGCGGCAGATCGTGGCGCGTCAGTCTGCCGCTGCCTGTCGTGCAAGCCTGGTCCGCCCCCGCCGCCCGCACGCTCTCCGTCGAGATCGGCGGCGACAATGGCGCAAAGACCGACGCGGCGCTGCCGATCGGCTTGCTCGGGCAGATCACCCAGCTTGCCTATCTCGACGTGAACGCCCGGCGTTGAGGCGTCCCGGCAAGGCCCGACCGCAAGTCCGCCATCTGGCGGCAAGGCTGCTGGCCTACGTCGCTCTCGCCGCCGCGACCCCTGCCTTTGCCGGTGGTCAGGATGTCGCCAAACCCGCCCCGGCACTGCCCGCCGGTGCGGGGCCTGTCATCCGACCGATGGCAGACCTCAGGATCGAGGCGACGATCGCGATCGGCAAGACGGCGGACTGGGTCGCGGTCACCGCGGCCGGGCTTTGGGTCGGCAGCACCGGCCCCAATGCCGTGAGCGAGATTGATCCCGCCACCAACCGCGTCACCCGCGTCGAACTGCCGGGGCGGCCCTGCGCGGGTCTCGCCGCCGATCCCACCAGCCTCTGGGTGCCGCTCTGCGGCCCCGCTCCGCAGCTGGCCAAGGTCGACCTCGCCACGCGGAAGCTGAGCCAGGTGTTCGCGCTCGGCCCCGCCGGACCGGAGGGCGGCATCGCGATCGGGGCCGGCAGCGTCTGGCTGGTGACCGACAAGACGGGCTCGCTGAGCCGCATCGATCCCGGGAGCGGCACGGTGGTGCAAACCGTTAAGCTGCCGCCTGGATCCTACAATCCGGTCTTCGCCAACGGCCTGGTCTGGGTGACCCGCGTCGATGGCGCGGAGTTGACAGTGGTCGATCCTGCCAGCGGCACGGTGGTCGGCCAGGTCGCGGTCGGCCCGCACCCGCGCTTCACGACCACTGGCGGCGGCGCGGTCTGGACACTCAATCAACAGGACGGGTCGTTGAGCCGCATCGATGCGACCAGCCGTGCGGCGGCAAAGGCGGTGGCGCTGAACACGCCAGGTCCCGGCGGCGACATCACCTATGCCGATGGGCGGGTGTGGACGACGATGATGAAGACACCGCTGACCGCAATCGATGCGCGGTCCGGGGCGGTGCTCTGCCAATGGCAGGGAGAGGGCGGCGACTCGCTCGGCATCGGCCATGGCGCGATCTGGCTCACCAACCTGCGCGCGGGAACGGTGTCGCGGATCGCGCTGAAGGACATCCCCGCCGACTGCGCCGTCGCGCCGTAGATGGCCAACCCGGACGGCCCCGAGCGACCGCAGCGGGTCAGCCGCCGCGCGCGGACGTGCAAGGCGCTGGTGATGGCCAGCGCGGCCTGCCTGCTGGGAGCATCCGCGCCCGATACGGGATTGCCGCACTTCGCTCCATGGATCGACGGCACGTCACCCGACGAACCCGAGACACAGGTGCAGATGATTGACGCCGACACGGCCGTCATCCGGCAGTCGGTACGCACCAACTTCGAAGCGCCGTTCCTGTACCTGCTGTTCGGCCGCGACCGGGCGCTGCTCCTTGACACGGGTGCCGGCGGTCTGCGCATCCGGCCGCCGATCGAGCGGGTGATCGACGCCTGGCGGGCACGGCACGGCGGTCGGACGATCCATCTCGTCGTCGCGCATACCCACGGCCATGGCGACCACCATGCCGGTGACGAGGAGTTCCGCGATCGTCCCGATACCGAGCTGGTCGGCCTTGCGCCCGCGCAGGTGGTGGCGTTCTTCCACCTGGCGGACTGGCCCAACGCTGTCGGCACCTACGATCTGGGCCGGCGCGTGCTCGACGTCATCCCGACGCCGGGCCACGAGCCGTCGCACATCATGATCTACGACCGGCGGACGCGGCTGCTCCTGTCCGGCGACATGCTGTACCCCGGCAGGCTCTATATGCCGATCGATCAGTTCGGTGTGTTCCAGGCCAGCGCCCGGCGGGTCTCCGCCTTTGCCGCGACGCACCCCATCCGTGCCGTGCTCGGCGCGCATATCGAGATGTCCGACCAGCCGGGGCAGGACTATCCGATGCGGGCGGCGACCCATCCGATGGAGCATCCGCTGCCGCTATCGCCGGCGCTCATTGACGAGCTGCAGCTGGCCGTGAGCGCGGCGGCGTCGCCGCCGGTGATCGACCGGCACGCTGATTTCATCGTCTATCCACGCCCGGCACGGCCCGCGCCGCCGGCGCTGCCTGCCCACCCCTGATCATTTCCAAGACACGGGCGGCTAGGAGGGCAGCAGGCGCTTCCTGAACAGCCTTTTGGCCAGCCAGTCCTCCAGGATACGCCCGCCTACGTAGAGGAACGCGAAGATCCCCGCGAAGACATAGGCCGGCGTCGTCGACGGCCCTTTGCGCCCCTTGTCCTTGTCAGCCCCCTTCTTCTTGGGCTTTTCGGGAGCGGGCGAGCCCAGGAATTTGTCGATCGGGTTCAGCGGCAGCGCCTTGTCCTTCTTCTCCGGCTTCTTGGGCCCCTCCGCCTTCGCGGCAGCGTCGGCCTTGGCGGTTTCGTGGGCGATCACGACCTTGGTAAATTGGGCGATGCCCAGGAACAACAGGGGTGCGAGGAAGCAGGCGAGCAGCGCGCGGCTGGTCAGATGGTAGCGCAGCACCGATCCCGACCGGCCCTGCTCGATCCGCAGGACGCCGCCGTCAAAGATCGACATCTTGTCCTGCGATGCCTGGTCCTTCTTGCGAAAGGTCAGCGTGCCGTCCTGCCACTCGCGGCTGGTCCCGGCCTCGCGAAACAGCGGGTCGAGCCGATCGAACGCAGCGTCTCGCGATAGCCCGAGCGGTAGCGCCAGGCTGCCCCTGATGTGCCAGATCCAGTCGATGAAGCGCAGGTTCACACGACGTCCTCGTGGCGATGGCGGCGATGGGGCAGGAGCGAGCCGCAGTACAAAGCAGGTCGGAAGGGGTCAGGCGGGCCGAACGGCACTCGTCACTCGGCCGGCACCGCCATCGGCTCGCGATCCGCCGAGCGGCCGTACCGCTCCTTGAGCGTCTTCCAGCCTTCGGTGAACGGATAGGTCATCTGCTCGCGGATCGACATGCGCCGGCCGCCCTCCATGCCCAGCAGCTCCGCCTCACCGTCGATGCAGGTGCCGAACATCCGGTCGATGAAGATGAAGTGCCCCGAATAGTTGCTGCGGGTGGCCTCATAGTCCTGCGAATGGTGCACGCTGTGATGTTCGGTGGTGTAGAACAGAAAGCGCCACCATCGCGGCGAGTTGAAGCGCACGTTGACGTGCTGGTACGTGCCGACCGCGACCGAGAAGACGCCGGCGAGCAGGGCTGCGCGCGGCAGGAAGTCGAAGAAGCCGCCGACGCCGAGCCCGATCAGGAACAGCTCGATCGGATTGCCGACCGCGCCCTTGTTGATGTTGAACTGAGTAATGTAGTGATGCACCGAATGGGGCAGCCATAGCGGATACCAGTTATGCATCGCGCGATGCATCCAATACTGGCCGAAATCGAAGATGAACGAGATCAGGAACGCCTGCACCAGCAGCGGCAGTGCCGTGAACCACAGGAGCTTGTCCCAGTGGAAGAAGTGCTGGGCACTGTCGATCATGGTGTCGCTGCCGATATAATAGCCGACGATCCGCAGCAGCGTGTAGCCGAGCCCGACATAGAACAGGTCGGTGGCGAGTTCCTTCCAGGTGAGCTGCCAGCTCTGGTGGCGCGGATTGACCCACTCGAGCGCGAGCAGCAGCAGGTTGAAGCCGATGCCGATGCCGATCGCGGTCGATGCCTTGGCGATCGTGTTCGGCGCGTAATACCAGAAGGCGAGCAACCCGAACAGCACCGCCGGCTGGAACCAGGTGAAGAACAGCCGCTTCAGCGGACCGCCTTCGACCTTGGGGATGTTTTCCCAACCGATGGTGACCGGCGCCTGGGTGCCGATCATCCGGTTGCCGACGCGAACGCCTTCCATCATCTTCCTCGCGATACCAAGACCATCCAGTAAGTTAGCCCGAGCAACGCAGCGGCGTCATACGTCATTGAACGTATAACGATGATCGAGCCGCCGTCCCGTCACTCGATGGCGATGCCCTGCGCTTCGAGGAAGCGCCGTGCCGGAGCCAGCGCTGCGGCATGACGCCGCCAGCGGTCGACCGCATCGCGGTAGAGCGGCCGCCGCACCTGTGCCGCACTCGGCGTCGACACGGGCGCGGCATTGGTGTGGAAATCGAGGCAGGCGTCGGACCAGCCGAGCCCGCAATGGTCGAGCAGGCCGCGGGTCTGCTCCTCCTGGTCGGCGACCAGCTTCTCGTAGCCAAGTTCGAGTACCCGGCCGGGGAACAGCTCCCGCCACACCCCGACCAGCCGGTCGAAGCGATGGAAATAGGCGGCGATGTCGAGCAGGTCGTAGCTGTAGTCGTAATAGCTCGACCCGATCGCGAAGAGATTGCGAAAGTTCGCCAGGACCGTGTCGAGCGGATTGCGGCGCAGGCACACGATCCTCGCCTGTGGCAGCGCGCGCGCGATGACGCCGGCATAGAAGAAGTTGCCCGGCAGCTTGTCGGTGAAGCGCGGCTTGCCGGTGGTGAGATGCGGAGCCGCCCGCGCCAGATAGTCGCGACCGATCGCGGCGAGGTCCGATCCCGCCGCCGCCTTGATCGTCTCGGCGTCGAGCACCGTCCTGCTGCTCGTCCCCGCCGCGGCCTTGACCGCCAGCGGCATCGCCTGCAGCTCGCCGGCGCTGGCCACCTCGGGATGCGACGACAGGATGCGATCGACCAGGGTCGTGCCGGTGCGCGGCATCCCGATGATGAAGATCGGTGCCGCGTCGGCGGCATGGTCGACCGTTGCGCGCGCCAGCCGCGGTGCTGCCTGCTCGACGGCGTCGAAGATGGCGGCATCGTCGGCGAAGCGATAGTTCAGCGTGGCCCGGTGTTCGGCATTGGCATCGGTCAGGGCGGCGAAGGCGGCGGCGGACTCGCCCAGGTCCTCCCGCTCCTTGGCGAGCGCATAACCGAGCAGGAGCCGGTCGCGAGGCGTGCGCGCCGCCGCGCGTGTCGCCGACAGCCGCGCGATGTGGTTCGCGGCGGGCGTCTGCTTGCGCAGTCCGGCCAGGAGGTGATGCGCCCGCGCGTCGCCGGGTGCCCGGGCGAGCAGCAGCTCCAGCGCTTCCTCCGCTTCGTCGGTCTGGGCGAGGAAGCTCAGCGCCGCGGCCTGGTTGTAACGATAGGCGATGTTGGCGGGCTCAAGTTGCACCGCCGCGGTGAAATGCGGCAGCGACGCGGCATGATCACCGAGGCGGGCATAGACGCAGCCCATCGTGTCGCGGCCGAGCGCATCGGTCGGCAACGACATCTCGGCGGCGCACAGCGCCCTGGCGGCATCCTCGTCGCGCCGCACCAGCGTGTAGAGCCGCGCGAGCTGAGCATGATACTCCCCCTGCGACCCGTGCTGCACCGCCGCCTCGATCGCGGCGATGCCGTTCCTGACCTGCCCGAGCATCGCCAGGCAGATGCCGGCCAGAAAATGGGCCTCGGCGGCTTGAGGCACCTCACGTCGCCAGCGATCTGCAGCCTGCAAGGCACCCGCGACCTCGCCGCGGGCCAGTGCCGCACGGATCGCCGCGGCAAACGAGTCGGTCACGCCCGCGTCAGCGTCGCGACCGCGATGGCGGTGGCGGACGCGCGGTTCTCGATGCCCATCTTCTCGAAGATCTGTTCGAGATGCTTGTTGACGGTGCGCGGGCTGATCTTGAGGATTTCGCTGACTTCGCGGTTCTGCTTGCCGCGGCTGATCCACAGCAGCACCTCCGCCTCGCGCGAGGTCAGGCCATGGCGCGCGGCCAGCAGCCGCTCGTCCTCGCCGCCGCGCCGCTGGGAGAGCAGGAACAGCCACTGGCTGGCGGCGGTGCGGCGCAGGAACTCCGCCTCGATCATGCCGCCGTCCCGGTCGATCGTGGCGCGTGTGCCGGAGGCCGGCGCGCTTTCCTGCAGGCTGCGGATCGCCGCCAGGAACGGCCGCGGCAGGTTTCCCGATGCCGGCGACCAGTCGGCGAACACCCGTTGCAGCATCTCGCTGGCGACCGGCGTCAGCCACAACAGGCGGCCGGCATCGTCGACCGCCAGCGCCGGCCGGCCGCTGGTGTCGAGCGCCGACTGGCTGCCATGCGCGACTCGGGCCGTGGCGAGATGGACGCTGATGCGGGCGAGCAGCTCGTCGATGACGATCGGCTTGCTCACATAGTCGACCGCCCCCGCGCCCAGGCCCCGGACGACGTCCTCGGTCTCGCTCAGCCCGGTCATGAAGATGATCGGCAGCTGCTTGAAGCTCGGCATGGCCTTGATCCGCCGAGTCGTCTCGAACCCGTCGAGTCCAGGCATCATTGCGTCCATCAGGACCAGATCGGGATTGACGTGGCGCAGCAGGTCCAGCGCCGTCTGCCCGCCCCGCGCGATCAGCACCGTCATGCCGGCGCGCTCCAGCGTCGCCGTCAGGAGTCGCAGCGAGTCGGGTGCGTCGTCGACGACCAGGATGGTCGGTCGCGTGCCTTCCGGGCAATTATCGCGCTGCATCGTCGAGCGTCTTGAGCAGCGAGCGAAGGTCGAACTCGTCGAGCTGCCGCTCGAGCATCGCCGCCAGACCACTTGCGGCTGGAACCGCCGCGCGGAGCTCACGCAGCCCGTCGTCGATCGCGCGGACATGGCCGATGCTGGCCGCCTGGCGAAGCCGCGCGATGAAGGGCAGGGCCTCTCTGGGCAGCGGCACAGGCATCGCTGGTGCCGCCGCGGTGTCGGATGGTGCCGCCTTGGTCCAGCGCAGGTCCAGCTGGGTGCCGATCAGCGCCAGCAGCGCATCGAGGTCGACCGGCTTGGCGACGAACGCATCGTGGCAGCCGCGCTCCTGGGCGTCGATCGCGTGCAGGTCGGCCGACACCATGACGATCTTGAGCGCAGCGCCATGGGTCGCACGAAGCTGCCGCGCCGTCTCCCACCCACTCAGGCCCGGCATCTGCACGTCGAGCAGCACGATGTCGGCCGAGCAATGCGCGGCCAGCGCGATGCCGTCCGGTCCGTCTCCCGCGGCATAGACGACGAACCCCAGCGGTCGCAGCAGCGATTGCAGCACGGCGGTCTGCGCTGGATCGTCGTCGACGACCAGGACCGTTCGAGGTTCGCCCTCATAGCCCGCGATCCGCTCGCTCTTCGGCGCGCCCTCCGGCGAGGCCGTCGGCGTCGGCCGCGGCAGCATCAGCTTTAGCCGGAAGCTGCTGCCGACGCCCGGTTCGCTCCCGGCGGTGATGTCGCCGCCCATCACCTGCGCCAGCATCCGGGATATCGCCAGGCCGAGGCCGATGCCCGGCTGAAGCTGCGCCTCCGGCGACGCGCCGCGCTCGAACGGCTGGAAGACGCGGTCGAGTTCGTCGCCGGCGATGCCGATCCCGGTGTCGCTGACCTCGATGTCGGCGACCTGGCTGCGATAGCCGACCGTGATCTTGACGCCGCCGGCCGGGGTGTATTTGATCGCGTTCGAGACCAGGTTGATGAGGATCTGGCGCAGCCGCTTCTCGTCGGTCTTGACCTGGGCCGGCAGGGGCGCAGCGATCGTCAGGTCGAACGACAGGTCCTTGGCGGCCGCCTGCACGCGGAACATGTCGATCACCTGGTCCAGCAAGGCGCGGATATCGACGACGTCGGATCGGATGGTGATGACCCCGCTCTCGATCCGCGAGATCTCCAGCAGGCTTTCGACCAGATTGGCGAGATGCTCGGCCGACCGCCGGATGACCGCTCCCGCCTGATCGCAGGGGATGTCGCCGCCGCGCTCCAGCAGCTGGGCATAGCCGTAGATCGCGTTCAGCGGCGAGCGGATCTCGTGACTGACGGAAACCAGGTAGCGCGTCTTGGCTTCGTTGGCCGCTTCCGCCGCCTCCATTGCGCGGCGCAGTTCGGCATAAGCTTCGGGCGACCCGGCCGATGAGCGAACGACCGAGCGGGACAGACCCGCCCGGTCCTGCGCATCCTCTGCCGTGTCGCTCCTGGTCATAGGCTGCTTGGTGTCCGCGTGAGGGTGTCGATATAGGAACGCCAGCCGCCCAGCGCCGTGATATCCTCCGCACCGTCGATCGCGCGGGGTTCGGCGACGAAGCCCTTCACCACCGATCCGTCGGCCAGCGTGACCGAGCCGATCGCGAGCGGGGCCGGCACCTCGACGACGAAGCTGCCGAACGCGGCGACGTCTAGCTCATAGACCTCCACCGCGATCGCCGCGCCGTCGGCCGCGTGGATCAGGGCCGGCTTGGGCGGTGTGCTGTTCGCCATCGCGTAGAGCCGGTAGCTCGGTGCGGTGTGCGTGGCGGCGACCAGGCGGGCGTTGCGCGAGGTGAGCTGCCAATGCAGCGGCATTCCTTCGAGATGAGCGCCGACGACGGCCAGTTTGACGGTTTCCATGAGTCCCTCGCTATCGATGGCCGGTGGTGGTGGCAGCGCTGCCGCCGCTAGATAGGTCTCGCCGGCGGCGAGCAGCGCCAGATCGGTCCAGGCGGGGCCGATCAGCGTCACGCCGAAGCCCGTGCCGTTGTCGCGCCACCCGGCCGGCACTGCCAGCGCCGCCATGTCGAGCAGGTTCACGAAATTGGTATAGAGGCCAAGATTGCTGTTGAGCGCGATCGGGGCCGCGCGCATCTCGGCGATGCGATAGATGGTCGGCGCGGTCGGCAGGGCGAGCAGATCGACCTGATCCCACATGGCATCGGTGATCTGCTTGAGCGCAGCGAGGCGGTACTGGCCCTCGAATACCTCGACGCCGGTGATTGAGCGACCGCCCTCGACGATCGCGCGGACGGATGGATCGAAGGCTTGCGGGTGATTGTCGAGGAGGGGCAGTGCCGCCGCCGTGCGCTCTGCCACCCATGGGCCATCGTAGAGCAGCGCGGCGGCTTCGCGCAGCGGTGTGAGGTCGATCTCCACCAGGTCGGCACCGGTCGCCGCCAGCGCCGCGAGGGCGCGTTCGTACAGCCGCTCGGCGGCGCTATCGCCCAGGAAGATGCGCTGCTCGGGCCTGGGTATGCCGATCGCCCGCGGCGACAAGCCGCGCTCTTCGCACGGGCGAGAGAAGGCGTCGGTCGGATCGAAGCCTGCGACCACTCGATCGACAGTCCGGGCATCGTCGATGGTCCGCGCCAGCACCGTGACGCAATCGAGCGACCGGCAGGCCGGCACCAGCCCGCTGGTGCTCCAGCGACCCTTGGTGGGCTTCATGCCGATCAGGCCGTTGAACGCCGCCGGCACGCGGCCGGAGCCGGCGGTGTCGGTGCCCAGCGCGAACGCCACCAGCCCGGCGGCGACCGCCACCGCGGACCCCGAACTCGATCCGCCGCTGACATAGGCGCGGTTGAACACGCAGGCCGGCGCGCCATAGGGGCTGCGCGTGCCATTGAGGCCGGTGGCGAACTGGTCGAGGTTGGTCTTGCCCATCGCGACCGCACCCGCCGCGATCAGGCGGTCCACCACCGTCGCCGACGTATCGGGCACATAGGCGAAGTCGGGGCAGGCGGCGGTGGTCGGGACGCCGGCCAGATCGATATTGTCCTTGATCGCAAACGGCACGCCGGCCAGCGGCAGCCGCTCGCCCGCTGCGACGCGCGCATCGACCTGCTCGGCCGCGGCCAGGACCGTGTCGTCGTCGATCCGCGTGATCCAGACGGCGGGCTGGACGGCGTGATAATCGCGGATGCGGGCGAGCGCCTCGCGCACCACGGCGACCGCGCTCGTCTCGCGCTGGCTAACCGCGGCGGCGATCGTTGCGACCTCGAGGGTCATGTCGCTTCCACCGCGAGCATGGCACCGCCGGGCGCGAGCGACTGGCGTTCCTGCACATAGATGCGCCGGACGATGCCGCTGACTGGGCTCGTTACCGGCGACTCCATCTTCATCGCCTCGATCACGGCGATGGTCTCGCCTGCCTCGACGGCTGCGCCCGCCGTGACGAGCAGCTTCCAGAGGCTGCCGCCGAACGGGGCCTCGACCAGCTCGCAGCCGTCGGGCAGATCGATATCCGCCGCCTGCTCGTCACCATCCGCGTCCCCGGTCAGTGCCGCGACCCGACCGAACTCGCCGCTGCGCTCCCACTCGGCGCGCTCCTCGGCAAAGGCGGCCTGGCGGCGCGTCTGGAACGCCGCGATCGACTCCGCTTCGTCGGCGAGCATCCGGCGGTAGTCCGCCAGTCGGAACACCTCCTCCTCGATCCGGATCGCTCGCCGGCCGAGCGGAAAGTCGCGCCGCCATTCGACCAGCTCGTCATGGCTGACGGGGAAGTATTGCACCCGATCGAAGAAGCGCAGCAGCCATGGCTTGCCGTCGCGAAACGCGTCGGTCTGCCGCCAGGCGTTCCATACCTGGATGGTGCGGCCGAACAGCTGATAGCCGCCCGGACCCTCCATGCCGTAGATGCACATATACGCGCCGCCGATGCCGACCACGTTGGGCGGCGTCCAGGTCCGCGCCGGGTTGTACTTGGTAGTGACGAGGCGGTGGCGCGGGTCGATCGGCGTCGCCACCGGTGCGCCGAGATAGACGTCGCCGAGCCCCATGACGAGGTAATCGGCCGCGAACACAATGCGCTTCACGTCTTCGACGGAGGCAAGGCCGTTCACGCGGCGGATGAACTCGATATTGTCGGGGCACCAGGGCGCATCGTCGCGGACCGACACCATGTACTTGTCGATCGTCTGATAGATCGCCGGGTCCTGCCACGACAGCGGCAGGTGGACGATCCGCGAGGGGATCTCGAAATCGTCGAGCCCGCCCAGCCGCTCCTCGGCGGCGACCAGCGCCTCGATCAGCGCCGCCTGGCTGAGCTTGCGGCTGTCGTAATGGATCTGCAGCGAACGGATGCCGGGGGTCACGTCGATGATCCCGGGCAGGCCGAGCCGGTCGAGGTCGAGCATCAGCGCATGGACGCGCAGCCGCAGCTCCAGGTCGAGGACGATCGGGCCATATTCGACGAGCAGGTTGCGGTCGCCCTGCTGGCGATAGGTGACCGACGGCCGCGCGCCCTGCGCCGGGCTCGCCAGCAGGATAGGCGAGCCGAGGCTTTCGTGGGCCGGTTGCGGCGCCGGGCGGGCCAGGGTCGCGACGAGCCGGTCCTGTGCCTGTTCCGTGGCGACTGCGGTGGCATTGTCGATCGGGCGAAAGCGTACGGTATCGCCGGGGGCGAGCTGGCCGACCTTCCACAGGTCCGCCTGCGCCACCACGAACGGGCATACGAAGCCGCCGAGCGACGGCCCGTCCGGCCCAAGGATGATCGGCATGTCGCCCGTGAAATCGACCGCGCCGATCGCATAGGCATTGTCGTGGATGTTCGAGGGGTGCAGCCCCGCCTCGCCACCGTCCAGCCTCGCCCAGCTCGGCTTGGGGCCGAGCAGGCGCACGCCGGTGCGGTTGGAGTTGTAATGCACCTTCCACTGCGTCTCGCGCAGCATCGCGATGTCGTCGTCGGTGAAGAAGTCGGGCGCGCCGTGCGGGCCGTAGAGTACGTCGAGCGTCCAATCGTGCGCAATCGCCGGTCGGTCGGCGGCGGCGAGCGCCTCTGGCACGGCGGCCGGCGCGGCGGCCGCGAGATGGAGCGTGTCGCCCGTCATCACCGCGCGTCCGGCATGGCCGCCGAACTCGCCGAGCGTGAAGGCGCTGCGGCTGCCGAGGTAGAGCGGCACGTCGAGCCCGCCCGCGACCAGGAGGTAGCCGCGCAAGCCGCCGCCGGTCACGCGGCCGACCTTGAGCGTTTGACCCGCCGCCACCTCGACCGGCTCGTAACAGGCGAGGGTCTCGCCATCGAGCGTCGCGCCGAAATCTGCCCCGGTCAGGCAGAGGCGCACGGCGGCGTTAAACACCAGCGTCGGTCCCGCGGCGGTGATCTCGAGGCCCGCCACGCCCTCCTCGTTGCCGAGCAGGCGATTGCCAAGCCGAAATGCGAGCGCGTCCATCGGTCCCGACGGCGGCACGCCGACATTCCACAGGCCGAGGCGGCCGGGATAGTCCTGCACCGTGGTCGAGGCACCGCCCGCCAAAACCCGGATCGTGCGCGGCGCATAGGCGATGTCGGCCAGCGCGCGCGTCGAGACCCGGCCGCTGGTGAACGCCTCCGATCGCACCACCGTGCGCAGCCAGTCGAGATTGGTCTCGATCCCGGCGATCACCGTGCGGTCGAGCGCGTCCTGTATCGCCGCCACCGCTGCTTCGCGCGTGTCTGCGGTGACGATCAGCTTGGCGAGCAGGGGGTCATACCAGGCCGACACCTCGGTACCCGCGGCGATCCAGCTGTCGACCCGCGGCCCGTCGGGAAACGACACGCCGATGAGGCGGCCAGAGCTCGGCCGATAATCCTGCGCGGGATCCTCGGCATAGAGCCGCACTTGGATCGAGGCACCTCGGGGCTGCGAGGTGAAGCCGTCAAGAAAGGTGAAGTCGCCGGCCGCACCGCGGATCATCCATTCGACGAGGTCGACGCCCGTCACCTGCTCGGTGACGCCATGCTCGACCTGGAGGCGGGTGTTGACCTCTAGGAAGAAGAAGTCGTCGCGGTCGGCATCGTAGAGGAATTCCACGGTTCCGGCCGATCGGTAGCCGGCGGCGGCGGTGAGGCGGACGGCCGCCTCGATCAGCGCCGCGCGCGTGGGCGCGGGCAACAAGGGCGCCGGCGTCTCCTCCACCACCTTCTGGTTACGCCGCTGCAGCGAGCAGTCTCGCTCGCCCAGCGCCACGACGCGGCCGGCTCCGTCGCCGAACACCTGCACTTCGATATGGCGGGCTCGCGCGACGTAGCGCTCTAGGAAGACGCCGCCATCGCCGAAATTGCCGGCACCCAGCCTCGCGACGGTGGCGAAACCGTCGCGGATATCGGTTTCGTCGGCGCACACCCTCATGCCGATGCCGCCGCCGCCCGCCGTCGCCTTGAGGATGACGGGATA